>JASFOV010000005.1:0-24961 GCA_050116355.1 Anaerolineae bacterium | reverse complement strand
CAGCTCGGCAGCGATCTCTTTATTGGTCATGCCGCTGACCAGCAAGGTCAGGACTTCTCGTTCTCGATCGGTTAGGTCGTAGCCTAATGGGGGCGGCTGTCGGGTCGCCTGGATCAGGACTTGGGTCGCTGCTAGATCCATGGTCGTTCGCCCACGATAGGCATTTCGAATGGCCTCGGCCAATTCGTTCGCACGAATATCTTTTAGCAAGTAACCGATGGCACCCGCCTGGAGCGCGTCCTGGACCAATTTCTCTTCGACAAAGCTTGTCAGGGCGATGATCTGGATTTGGGGAAAGCGCTCGCGGATAAGGGCGATCGCGGTGGGGCCGTCCATATTGGGCATGAGGATGTCCATCAACACCACATCCGGTTGAAGTTGGGCGCAAAGCTGTATGGCCTGTTCTCCATCCTGGGCATCCCCAACCACTTCTAGGTCATCGTAGGTGGATAAAAAGACCTTGAGGCCATCGCGGACCATCAAATGGTCGTCAACAATCAGGACGCCGATGGGATCTGTCATTGGTGCACCTCATCTTCCGCGGTTGGAGATCCTAGAACTGGCTGATGCAAAGTAGTCAGGTGGCATGGGCCATGACCTGGACTGGAGAAGCTACCGAGATCTCCGTACCCTGTCCGGGTAGGCTGTGCAGGCGAAAGCTGGCGCCGATTTCATGGGCTCGCTCGCGCATGATACCCAGCCCCATACGCCCCGGCGCAACGGCTGCCAGATCGAATCCCCGGCCGTTGTCTGCAATCCGCAGTGTGACCTCATGCGGTTGTCTATGCAAGGCTACAGAGACGTGGGTCGCGCCGGCGTGCTTGGCAATATTGTTGAATGCCTCCTGGGCAATTCGATAGAGGCTGATCTTGACCTCTGGTGGCAGGTCTGTGCTACCCTCTACCGCGATCGATACAGGAATACGGGTACGGCCCGAAAGCGCATCCCCCAGCTGCCGGAGCAATGTCTCGAGGTCAGCCTCTTCCAGTGCAGCGGGGCGTAGCTCGAATAGGAGGGTACGCATTTCGGCCAGCGCACCACGCGTCAGCTGGCGGAGTTTGATCAGGCTGCGCCGGGCCTCTTGGGGACTGCGCTCCCAGATACGAGGCAGTGCTTCGGCGATCAGGCCGGCCGAATACAGGGTTTGGGTAACAGCGTCATGCAGATCACGGGCCAGCCGCTGGCGCTCGGCGCTGATGGCTGCTGATTGCGCCTGCTCGACAAGGCGGGCATTCTCAACGGCAACGGCGACATTGGTGGCGATGGTTTCTGTCAACCTAATCTGATCAGGGGGAGAGACTCGGTCCGGCTGGTCGATCCCGACCTCCATCAGTCCGACGATCGTGCCTCGAACCTGGAGCGGCACCAACATGACGGCCTGGATGCGATGGGCTCGCAGGTAGTCCTGGTGAACGGGTGACCGGGTCTCGGCCTGGACGTTGGGTACCACCAGGATCTTGCCTCGTGCTAGGGCCTCGTGGACGCCGGGCCGATCCGGGTTTGCGAGAAAGACCGGATCCGTGATCCTGGAAACCAACGGTTCATGTTCGCACCAGGCGATCACTTCCAGCTCATCGGCGTTGAACGCGCTGATGACGGTCACGGAGGCATCCAGAATCTTGGTCACTGTCTCGGCGACATTTTGCAGGGCGGAGGGCAGATCGGTCATGGTGGCCAATGTCTGGGCGACTCTGTTCAGAGTCGCCAACTCCTCCACCCGCCGGTGCAGAGCCTCCTCAGCGTGCTTGCGGTCGGTGATATCTTCTGCCACCTTGATGAAATGCGTAATGGCGCCTGTCTCGTCCTGGATGGGCGCGATGGAAGCCCACTCCCAGTACAGACTCCCATCCTTGCGACGATTGACAAATTCTCCGCGCCACTCGTTGCCACCCAGGATGGTGGTCCACATATCGGCATAGAAGGAGGGATCGTGTCTGCCGGAGTGTAGAAACCGTGGGTTTCGCCCCAGTATCTCCTCCAATGCATAGCCAGTCAGCCGGGCAAAACTGGGGTTAACGTATTCGATCGTGCCTTGGACATCGGTGATGACTACGGTGCTGGGACTGTGCTCGACCGCACGCGACAGCTTCCGTATATCTGTAGCCCGCTCGCGGACCGGATCTTGGAGATGCTGGTCATGGTTTTGCGTCTCTGGTTCTGCGCGCCCGGCGGTTTCTGTACCCTCATCGTGGTCCGGGACAGGCGCTCCCGGTGAGTTGCTCACATCCATCTTGTGCTCCGATTTTTCATTGATCCCTGTGGCTAGTGAGTATAGCATGAAAGGGTCTGGTTGCAAAACCGGCCGTCTGTGGTTTGGATATCCCCAATCGCTGTGGTAGAATAGCCGCCTTGGACCATTTCACAAACAAGGTTCTTGGTAGAGAGCATGGGTAGTGAGTGGCTAGCAGTTATCTTTGGCTTGGGTGCGGCATTCGCTTGGGGCGCTGGCGATTTTACAGGTGGTGTTGCAACTCAGCGCAGCAATGTATACAGCGTGGTATTCCTCTCCCATCTGGTAGGCCTGGCCTTGGTGGCGGGTCTCGCAGTATTCTTGGCCGAGCCTATCCCGCCGGTGGCTGACTTGGTGGCGGGCGGGATCGCTGGCATTGGGGGCAGCATCGGGGTGGCCGCTCTCTATCGTGGGCTGGCTCGAGGGCCGATGGGCATTGTTGCTCCTGTGGCCGCTATTGTGACGGCGGCGGGACCGGTGATCTACGGCCTGGTTGTGGAAGGGGTACCGGCGGTTCAGCAGATGGTGGGGTTTGGGCTAGCTCTGGTGGCAGTTTGGCTCATTTCACGCACAGGGGATGGCGGACCGGTTCAGGCAACCGATCTTGTCCTACCCGTGCTAGCTGGCTTGGGGTTCAGTGTGTACTTGATCTTTATCGATCAGGCCAGCGAAACCACCGTACTGTGGCCACTGGTGGCCGTCCGGGTCACGTCTGCCATCTTTATCGTGATCGTTGGGCTACTGGCCCGGCAGAACCCTGGCGCAGCAGCTGGTCAATTGCCCTTGATCGTGTTGCTTGGCGTTTCGGATGTGACGGGCAATGCGCTCTATGCATTGGCCACGCAGTTGGGGCGGTTGGATATTGCGGCAGTGCTCAGCTCCTTGTATCCTGCGGCAACGGTATTGCTGGCCTGGTCGATCCTCAAGGAGCGCATTACGCGATGGCAATGGCTGGGAATTGCTAGTGCCTTGCTGGCTATTGTTTTTATTGCCTCCTGAAGGCATTAGGCCCGGGTACGGGAAGAGAAGCCTGGAAGGATGCTTACCGGCGGTAGGGTCAGCCACGCTTTGGCTCAAGACGGACTCCCCGGGTGGGCTCTTTGCTCCTCTGCGCCTGCAAGCGCCGGACCCAAGATGCTGCGAGCCAAAACAGCAGCATAGAGAGAAAGGCCAAACCGCATGCAACGGCAATGAGGACGTGGCGCAGTCCCAGGGTTGTTCTGGTTGAGGGCGTATCGGTCTGCAACGCCTTCAGCAACTTGTCCCGGCGTAGGGAAGAGTCGGGGAACACTTGCTTTTGGACGCTGAGTAGGGTGCTGGCTTGTTCCGTGCGGCCAGTGCCACCGAACAGCATGCGGTAGGACCATAACTCCCGTTCTAGCACCTCTGCCAGGGGCAGCTCGGCGTGCGGTCGCAGTTGCTCCAACAATGCTGCCCCATCGGCTGCCCAGTCGATGTCTGGGACTGTCATTCCATGACGTGGTTCAAAGACAAACAACTCGTAGAAGGTCAGGGCCACCGGCGAGTTGAGTATGAGCGAATGTTTGTGGCCCAGCTTGTAGGGCCGGCTCAACTCCTCACTGTTGGCCAAGACGATCAAGGTTAGATTTTCTTCGGGCACCTTGAGGATTAGGGAGGAGGCACAGTACCAGTAGCCATAGTGCCACAACAGCTGTGTGCTGTCATACTCCTGCACAAACCAGCCCAACCCATAGGGCAGCGTGGATCCAGCGCTCGAGATGGCTGGGGAGAACATCTGCTCCTTGGTCGCCGGGCTGACTAGAAGGTCCTTGTCCATAGCAATGTCGAAGGTAGCCATGTCCTCAACGGTGGAGATCAGGCCGGTTGCTGCACTGAACGCTTCGATGTAGCTGCCACCGTGGATGGGCTGGTACGTCTGGTCCAGGTGATAAGGCTTGGCCAGCGCACGGTACACGTGCTGAGTGTTGCTATTCCCCAGCACAAAGCCCAGGGAGGCAAGGAATCCTTCACTGCCCCACGGATTGGACGCCGTGTCCGTCATCTGCAGGGGATCCAGGATCCGCTCGTACACCAGTTCGCGGAAGGTACGTCCTGTGGCTTGCTCGGCGACGGTGGTCAGCAGGTCAAAAGGTCCGCCGTCATACCGAAAATCAGAACCGGGTACATCTTGTGAGGTATGGTTCAGAAGGTTCCGAACGCGCACGGTTCCCGGACTGTCGACTCTGATACCAAATTTGGATACCGGATCGTCCAGGCTGAGCTTACCTTCCTCAACCAGTTGCATGACGACGACGGCCGAAAGAGGTTTGGTCAACGAGGCGAGGTGATAAGCAGTGTCTGGCCGGGCCTCCAAGTTGCGATGTGGATCTGCGTGGCCAAAACCCTGGGCCCAAATCAGGTGTTGATCTTTGACAATGGCCGCCGAGAGAGCCGGAATGCCCATCTCCTGGCGCAATGCCTCCAGCTTGGCCTCAAAGCGATCCAGTCTCTCGGCTTCCGAAAGGCTAAGGACCTCCAGGCGAACCACACCGCCCCAGGCTTGTTCGCTGCGACCTCCCCCTAGGAACCATACAGCCAGTACAACAAGCAACGTCAAGAGCCGGGTTCTCATTAGATTGCCCCTCAAGTCAGAAGTGCACCTGCTGGGGGATTGCCAGCCTGCCAGCGAGAGAGCCCATGCCCCATGGCAGGCTTTCCCCTCTAGATACGCTACACCGGTGGTGTTATTGGCGCGGCCTGAGGCGGATCAGACCCGCTCCACTATGCGCGTCGAGTGTTCCTCCGCTGCCATCACCGACCAGCCCTTGGACCTCCCGTGATCTGACGGAGCCGGCAACATCATAGTCCACATCAATGCTACCGATACCCGTGCTTAGGTCAAGCCTCATATTCAGCTCTCGGGGCAGCTTCAGGTCGACGTTGCCGGCACCCGTCTGGAAGCGGCAGTCGCCCACCGGATTGCCCTCATATGTGATTTGGCCTGCGCCCAGGAACAAGCGTACCGGCCCGGTCGAACGACGTACATCGATGTCACCTGCGCCGCTGTCTACGTCGAGCATGCCGCTTACATCACGGATGTTGGCCACTCCAGCGCCCAGATCGACTGTCAACGGCCCCCGTAGGCCGCTAACCTCTAGGTCGCCAGCGCCGGAACTCAGCTCTACTCGCGTGCCGGTCGGAGCTGTGATCTCCAAGTCGACGGCGCTGTTGCTCCGGTTGCCGGGCAGCCGGGCTTCAATCCGCACCCCGTTGCCTTGCGAGCTCATGTCCAGTTGAATGCGATCCAGGTTGTTACGATTCACGGCTCGTTTTGTGGCGGTTACATGGATCGCATCATCCGCGCCGGCGCGGATGGTAATCTCCCCAGCAAAGGTCGCGATGTTGAGCTGGGGTGCGTCACTGACTTTGAAGGTGCGCTCCAACTGCTCGCGGTGCAGGCCCCCTAGGTCTAGGGTATCCGGACCGGTAGCCAGCCACCCCATCCCGATCGCGGCGACCAGAACCACGCAGCAACAGGCCGCCACCAGCACGATAGCTACAAAGATCCACACGGTCCGGTTTTTTCTCTCCATCTTGGGCTCCTTTTCTCTGAGCTTTGGCTGCGCAGTGGCAGTGCGTTCTGGAACCAGGCTTCTTCGGCTGCCAGCGGTTTGGTTGCACCAACTGTCGTGGGCCTGGCTGTGGCGTCCACCACTGTCCCGAGTATACCGGAGGCATAGGGGATGCGTCATCCCCCAGCTAGGGGAAGTGTGTAGGGGATTTGGCACAGAAAAACGCATCCCCAACCACACAGGCCAGGGATGCGCCGTTCCGCGGCGATTTGGGGGGACTAGAGGATGCCCAATTCGCGCGCTTGATGCACCGCTTCTATCCGGCTGTGGACACCCAGCTTGCTGTAGATGTTCTTGACGTGTGTCCGGGCGGTGCTGACGGCGACAATGAGTTCATCAGCAATTTCGGGAATCGACAATCTGCTGTCGAGCAGGTGCAATACTTCTAGCTCGCGTTCGGTGAGGGGGTCGGCTGGGATGATCCAGGTCGCCGGTGCGAGAGTGATGGGTTCTGGCGCCTTTGTCATTTCAGCTAGCAGCCGGGCTGCATATTCGGTGGCCCCACCCTGGGCCAGAACCTGTCGAAGCAGTGGGGCAAGGGATTCACTCTGGTCGAGGAAGATGCGAGTGTACCCACCCGGCTCGCCGAGGCCGATCGCTTGGCGAAGGGCAGACATAGCCCGATCGTTGTCAGCCATGGCCGCGAAAGCCTCGGCTCGTAGAATCTGGGTCGTGATCTGCGGGCGGACCCATTGCGCCTCGGTCGCCGTCGCCCACAACCGGTCGAGCAGCGCCAACCCTTGAGCCAGATCGGGACCGGATGGATCTTGTGCGCCGCGGGCGACAAGCACTCGTGCCAGATTGATATGGCATAGCCCGGTGTGATAGCTGAGTTCATCTTCTGCTCTCAGGCCGCTTGCCTGGGCCCAGCGGGTAGCTGCTTCCAGATTCCCGTCTGATAGCCACAGGCGCAGGCGGCATTCGTCCAACCAACCGATAACATCCAGGTCGACCTTGTTCTTGCCAGCGACTTGGTCGGCCTTGTGTATCGTTGCCCAGGCCCCCTCTCGATCCCCTTGGGCCAGTTGCAGGTGGGCGAGCGCGCCATAGCCTTCCGCCTCATAGTCGGCCTGACCCCAGTGAGCACAGACCTCGACCCCTTCTGCCAGATATCGCTTGGCAGCCTCCAAATCGTTCCATTCGCGGTACAAATCCCCGAGCTTGACGAGCGGGAACCCCGACACTAGGAGCCGCCGGCCGTTGCGGTTCGTTGCCAGATCGAGCGCTTCTGTGTAGGTGCTCAGGGCGGCATGGAGTTGTCCCAACGTTGCCTGTTCATTGCCGACGTAGGTGATGATTGAGACAGCAAGAGAGCGATAGCCCTGCTGTTTGGCCACCTGCCCGCTAGCGTCCAAGACTTTGATCGCCTTGGTCGAGTCACCCGTGCCCCGGTAGGTTGCCGACAGGGCGATGCTGGCCAGGCTGTGCATATAGTCCTCTGGGGGGAGCAAGTCATGGGCCGTTTGTGCCATCTGGCGGGCCCGCGTCAAATCGCTGTCGGTCAGGGCGGTGTAGGATCGAATGGCGGCCACATATCCGCTGAGTTTCTGTCTTTCGGAAGAGGTGAGTTGGGGTTGCCCGGCTGCCGGTGAGGTTGGCTGCTCCAGGATCCGTTCGGCATTGTGCAGGCATGCCTCGACCTCTTGGCGCCGGCCTGTCCAGTAGCGGGTCCAGGCGTGGTACACGCACAGCCACGGTCTGGTACGAATTTGCGCCTCGGGGAGGGCCTCAAGCCAACGAGGCAGCGTGGAGAGTCTGCCGCCCACAATGATCGGCAGGGCGTGTTGCTCCAATAGATCTGCCGCACGCTCGATATCCTTGCCCGTGAAAGCGTGGGCGACAGCTTCTTCAACCAATCCCGTGCTTTCGTACCACCGGCTGGCCCGGCGGTGTAGCCTTTGGCATTCCTGCTGGCCAAGCTGCTGCTCCAACCGGCTGCGGAGTAGATCGGCAAAGAGGTGGTGGTAACGGTACCAGGTGCGTGTATCGTCCAACGGCACGACAAACAGGTTGGCGGCCTCAAGCTGCTCCAGGATCTGCTGGCAGTGAGACAATGCCGGCTTTCCGCTTTCGTTGGCGGTCTGGTCTTGCGCGCCGAGCAGGAAATCGCACAGCGGACCAGTCAGGCGTTCCAGGATCGAGGTTTTGAGCAGGAACTCCTGCAGGTCAGGACTCTGTTGGTCTAGGACCTCCTCCATCAGATAGTCCAGTACAAAGCGGTGGCTACCGGTGAACGACTGGACAAAGCCAGCCAAGGCGGGCGCACCGTGGGCACGCTTTCGGCCGCGCATTGAGATGGCTGCCATCTGCAAACCAGCGATCCAGCCTTCGGTGCGTGCTTCCAGTGCGACCACGTCCTCTGGAGCGAGATCTAGACCCATGGCGTCATTCAGGAAAGCAGCGACTTCTTGATCGGTAAAGCGTAGGTCGGGGGTGCGCAACTCAGCTAGCTCGCCTCGAGCTCGTAGACGAGCCAGGGGCCAAGGCGGATCTGCCCGTCCGGCCACAATCATGTGGATCCCCAGCGGTGGCGGAGGCAAGCTCTCCACGAGAAAGGCAAGGCCCTCGTGGATCTCGCCGTTGGTGATTACGTGCAGATCATCCAGTACCAAGATCCAGGTCTGGTCTTCAGCGCTGGCAGCCCTGGTCTGGTCCACTACTTCATTGATCAGACCGGTCAGCAGACCCTCGACGGATGGAGGCGGGCTACGGAGCGTAGCCAGTAACGTTTCTCCTACAGCAGCCTCCGCTAGCTCCGGCAGTGTGCGCAGTGCGGCAATGACATAGGTCCAGAACCGGGCTGGATCGTTATCCCCTTCATCCAATGAGAGCCAGGCCACTTGCATGCGATGCGCGCATTGGGCAATACAGTCGCTGAGTAGTGTCGTCTTGCCAAAGCCGGCCGGGGCGGAGATCAAGGTTAGCTTGTGATCGAATCCGGTTTGCAGCCGGTCAATCAGTCGTGGGCGCGAGACAAGCTCAGGCCGGACCGGGGGGATGAACAGCTTTGTACCCAGCAGTGGAATATGCCCCACGCTACGGAAGGACTGTGCGGGCACATGGCCTCCTTTGGCTGTGATTCATCCAATAATAATGGATCTGATGCTGCCTATCTTACCACATCTTGGTAGAGGAGGCAATGCATTCTCGTCTGGCTCTGGGGCTGTCTCATTCATCGACACCTTCCGAGCGGAGCATCCGCGTGTCAAATCCCATGGTTTTGCCCTGATTTGGCCGCTGCTGGCAGCTAATCAAGCACCGACCGAGGGCGCAACCAGGGCAGAGCTAGAATCTACCAGGGACTCTGGGGAGAGGAGATACAGCCACGGAACCGCAGCGGGTTCCGGTGCGGGTCAGCGATGGTTGGATCAGGGACGGAAATGAATGAATTACTGCGCCCGCTGATCGTCGGGGAGTTTCAGTTTGGCCTCAATGAACTCTTCATGGGTCAGTTTCAGAATCTGAGTGATCTGCCGGATCTCTTCGATCTCTTCGTAAGAAGCCATGCCGTCCGCAGCGGCCACGGCAAAGAGCACATCGAGAAATTCGACACGCTCCTCGTACGTACACGCATCTGCGAACTCTCGGGTCAAGCGATAGCGGTCCAGCAAAGAAGCCGTTTCTGAGATCGCTACACTGGCCACAAAGGCTGCCTGCTCGGTAGATAGGTGCCAGTATGTTTCAAGCGCATCCACCATGCGTCCCACTTCGTCATCGGTGATCTGCGGGTTGATGTGTGCGATCTGAGCCATGATGCCACCGGCCAAGCTCAGTGTGCGTAATTGCTTCTCTGATAGATCGATCTCGGCCTCGCCAAGGTCCAGTCGCCGGCGAACGCCATAGTAGACTTTGTTCTGGATAAAATCCTCCAGGTACTCCTCTCGGTTGGGTGCGCTGGCCACGGTTTGTGAGCGCCTGCCGGCCAACCCTTTGACCAGATTGGTCAGAAAGCCCACGTCGACCGTTTCCACAGCGGCCTTGATGCCGGTCACCGCCGACTCTTCTTGATCCGTCGTGCGGCCATCGGCAGCCACCATGGCGTCGAGCGCGGTGAGGGTGAGCTCTTTGTCCTGCTCTGTACGGATGGCACTGCGCAGTTCCTCTACCAGGCGAGCCCGCTCAGCGTCGTCAACCGGAGATTCGATATACATCGATAGAGATGCCCATTGGCGCGCGCTAAGCTGCGGGATCTGGTAGAGTAGGTCTTTCATACTGTTGATCTCTTCAAGGGCCAGCTCCCCATCGGACCAAGCGGCAGCGATGAGCACCTTGGCCAACGTCAGGATCAATTGTTCATCCGGCACAGAATCAACCTCCTCAACACAGTCTCCCTCTATTGTAGCACAGGATCGCCCCCTGCGCATCGGTCATCCGTCCATATTATGACCTGGACGAACGTATAGCGTCTTTGGTCATCCGCTAGATACAGGGAGTGAAGCTGGCCCGGAACGCCCCTCCCTCACCACTCTCGATCGCGGATAGTACCTCTGGCAGGGCCAACGCCGCAGGGTGTAAACGGATGCGAGATAGAAACGTCTACTTGACAACGGCTTACTACTATGTTACACTTTTCACAGTTCTTTGAACAATTGGTTCGTAGCATCTCCGAGCCCCGACACCTACGGGCTTGCCCTGTTTGTCCTGCCAGGGATGGTGGGATACGCCATTGAAGGTCAGGCGCAGGTCTATGGGCTGGGGCCGGTAGGGTATAGCTGGAAACGGCTATGCCTCCCAGCATTGGAAAGGAGATGCGCCGATGAGTGCACTGAGCATGAGGCGTCTCCTAGAGACGCCTCTTTCTTTTGCTCGACCAGGTGTGGCCTAGAACGGCGCCTCTTGCCCAAGGCGCCGTTTTTCTTTGATTGGAGGAGGAGTGAACCCCAGGCGTCCCCATTTTTCCACGCGGGATTTACTGATGATGGCTGCGCTGGCCGCACTGGGCGGCGTGGTCAGCACCTACGTCAATGCCATCGGCGACGTTTTCCAGTCTGTGTTCGGGTTCGCCGGCACAACCCAGTGGGCTGCCGGTCTGCACGTGCTTTGGCTGGTTCTGGCCGTAGGCCTGACCCGCAAGCAAGGCGCTGGCACCGTGACGGGCATCCTCAAAGGAGGAGTCGAGCTGCTCACGGGGAACACCCATGGCCTGTTGGTGGTCCTGGTGGATGTGGTGGCCGGTCTGCTGGTGGATCTAGGATTTCTCCCCTTTCGTGACAAGGATTCGCTTCCCGCCTACTGTCTGGCTGGCGGGTTAGCCTCCGCCTCCAATGTGTTCGTCTTCCAGCTCTTTGCCTCGGTGCCGGCCGATTCATTGGCCTACTGGGCCATGCTCCTGGTCACTGCTGTTGCCTTTCTTTCGGGCGTGCTCTTTGGTGGCGTGTTGAGCCGGGCCCTGGTCAATGTCCTACGACGGGCGGGCGTAGTCAAAGATCAACCGCCGGTCGCCCCAGGCCGCCGGGCTTATGCTGTCTTTTTGGTGGTCGTGGCTCTGCTGGCTGTGGCTCTGGCTGTTTACTTGCGGGGCGCATTGCGCGGCCCGACCACTGTCCGCATCAGTGGGGTGGTGGATGTGCCCTACTCGTTCCCCAGTGAGCATGGCGAGTTGGTCCCAACCACAGCTGAAGGCACACTGCGCGAAGTTACAGCCGAGTACGAGGGCGTGCCAGTACGCGACCTGCTCGACCACGCCCAACCGCAGCCCGGCGCCTCGCTGCTCCTGATCCGCGCCAGCGATGGCTATGCCTTCTTCATCGGGCTGGACGAGGTGCGCAACAACGACGCGTTGCTGCTCTCGCCCCAGGGCGAGGGCGATGAGGTTTCGTACAACATCGTCGGGGCACAGAATAGCAAGGCGTGGGTGCGTGGGGTGGAGGAACTGGTGCTCGTCGGCGCCGCCACGCTGGAAGTGGATGGTGCACTGGACGCGCCCGCGCCCTACGACCCTGATGACTGGCAGTTCGACATGGACAGCGTCCAGCTCGATGTGGGCGGTGGCCCGCGCAAAGTCCAGGGCGTTCCCCTGGGCAAGGTGCTGGCGGCGATGGAACCACAGGCTGATGCCGAGACAGTCACAGTCTATACCGGATCCCAGCCACTCTCGCTGCCCTTGGCCGAAGTGTTGGCGGACGACGATATCCGCCTGTTCACCGTCATTGGCGAGGACGACATAACCTTTGCTCTGGCCCGCGTGGAGGGGAAGGTCTTGGCCCCCCAGGTGACACGCATCGAGGTAGAATGATCCAGATCGAGGGACTGAGCTACCGCTTCCAGGGCAATGAGCAGTACGCCCTGCGTGACGTCAGCCTGGAGGTCGAACCGGGGGAGTTCCTGGTTGTGACCGGCCCGTCGGGTTGCGGCAAGTCCACCTTGGCCCTGGCCATCGGTGGCTACCTGTTCCGCCAGTTCGACGGCGAGGCCGTCGGTCGCGTCACCATCGCTGGTATGGACGCTCGCAGTAGCCCCATTTATGACGTGGCCGAGATCGTCGGCCTGGTCCAGCAGAACCCCGAAGCCCAGTTCTGTACTCTCACCGTGCGTGACGAAGTGGCATTTGGTCTTGAGAACCGCAATCTGCCCCGCCAAGAGATCAAAGAACGCCTGAGCTGGGCGTTGAGCATCGTCGGCGCTGAGCATTTGGTTGACCGCTCCCTGGCGACCTTGTCCGGGGGGGAGAAGCAGAAGGTAGCCATTGCGGCGATGATGGCCGCCAGGCCGCAGGTACTCGTTTTCGATGAGCCAACCTCCAGCCTGGATCCGACGGCGACAGCCGAGATTTTTGGCGTAATCGAGCATATCCGCGCCAAGGTGGGCATCACTGTCCTGGTCATCGAACACAAGGTGGATTATCTGCGACCGTTCCATCCTCGCCTGGTTGCCATGGATGCGGGTCGCATCTTGCACGACGGCCCGTTGGTAACCGCGCCCGGTGTGCAGCCTTACGCTGGACCACGTTCGGAGCTGGCGGTCCAGGGCGGGGGCGAAGCGTCGCACAGTAGCCCGCTCCTGCGGGTCGAGGACGTGTACGCGGGATACGACGGCCGACCCGTGTTGCGCGGCGTCGACTGTCAAGTGTACCCGGGTGAGTTTGTCTCGGTAATGGGCGACAACGGCTCGGGCAAGACCACGTTCCTGCACTGTCTGTTGGGACTGCGCAAGCCAAGCCAGGGCCGGGTCAGAGTGCTGGGTCATGATACCCGGCAAGCGCCTGTATCGGTGCTGGCCCGGGAGGTGGGTTTTGTCTTTCAGAATCCCGACCACCAACTTTTCGCCGACAGCGTGTGGGAGGAAGCGACCTTTGCCGCCAGCAATTTTGGCACGCTGGATGGTTCGACCGAGGAGCGCGCTGGAGAGCTGTTGGCCGCTAGTGGATTGGATAGCCGCTGCGACGATCATCCCTATCGTCTGAGCTATGGCCAGAAGCGCCGTCTGAACCTGATCTCGGTGCTGTCCTACAATCCCAAGCTCATCCTGCTCGATGAGGTGCTCATCGGCCAGGATCCGGCCAGTGCGGCCTTTCTGCTAGGATTGCTACAGGCGGACGTCGCGGATGGAGGCGCGGTGATCATGGTTAACCACGCCCCCCGAATTACCCACCGCTACGCCAGCCGTGTGCTCTTTTTCAATGGGGGCCAGATCGTTGTGGACGCCCCCACCGGTCGGGCATTCGCCCAACTACAAGCGCAGGGGAGGGATGCCTATGTCGCCTGAACGCAGCATACAGCGTACAACGCGGATCACGTATTACCCCGGCGACTCGTTCTTGCACTGCCTGCACCCGCTGACCAAAGCGGCCTGGCTGGTCTTTGGCACGGCCGGTGTCTTTGTCGTCCGCAGCCCCTGGGCAGTCGTTGCCATGGTCACCCTGCTGGTGTTGGGCTTTCCGGTGGCCGGCGTACAACTGGGCCGGGTGCGCGGCACGCGCCTATTCATCAGTACTGCTTTGTTGCTGGGTCTACTGCAGATCCTCTTTGTTCGGGAGGGGGTGACCCTCTTCCAGGTGGGGCCGCTGGCCATCAGCACCGGCGGGGTGCAGGCGGGCGTCTATGTCGCCGGGCGCTTTCTGAGCGTAATCCTGCTCAGCTATCTCTTTGTGCTGACTACCGAGCCCAATGACCTGGTCTATGCTTTGATGCGCGCTGGGCTGCCCTACCGCTACGGCTTTGCGCTCATCACTGCATTGCGACTGGTGCCGGCCTTTGAGCAGGAGGGCCAGATTGTCTACAACGCCCAGCTGGCACGGGGCGTGCGCTATGATGTCAAGAGCCCAAGACGGTTTTTGACCTTGGCGCGGCAGTTCGTGCTACCGCTGCTGGTTTCGGCGCTGGGCAAGGTGGACGCGCTGGCCGTTTCGATGGAGGGCCGCTGTTTCGGCAAGTATCCGGCGCGCACGTTTTTGCGTGAGGTGCAGGCCACCTGGCTGGACGCGGTGGCCCTAGGGTTGCTGGTCGTGGGTGTTGTGGTGATCGGAGTCTGGGCACTGGAAATGGGAGGCGCGTGAATGAACCGAGTTTGGTTGGTCCTGATCGTTGTAGTGTCATTGCTGGTGGGCGGGGCTGTCGTGGCGTTGGCGGTGGGGGCCAAAGCAGCCGCCCCGGCCCGCTCCGCGCTGAACTATCCATGGGGGATGCTGTCTGCGGAAGCGGAAACAATGAACGATTGTGTCGAGTGCCACGAACCGGAGAAATTTCATACCTGCGATTCCTGTCACGACGAACATGGTTCCGCCGAGATGGCCAACGTCCCCTTTGATGATTTGATCCTGCTCCAGGGCGATGTGCCCGAGCCGGGCTACATCCCGGTCAATGATATCCTCCCCTACCGGGACCAACCCGGCACCCACGTGACCTTGCTTGGCTTTTTGGAGGAGCAGGGCGTGACCGATTTTGAGAGCGTCACCCTGGCCTCCCGGGATGGGGGCTGGATCACTGTCGAACGCGCCAATCTGACCGGTGAGGCGTTGCTCATGCCCCACGTAGACGGGGTGCGCTTTGCCGCCGAAAACCTGCACGTTTCTACCTGGTTGAAGGGGGTGTGGCGTATCATCGTTGTCGGTCCCGACAAGCCGCTGACGATGGACGGCTACCGGACCTCTATCGGCCGGTTGCTATTGGGTCCAACGCGCAGTGTGACGATTGAGCAGACCGATGTGATGCTCAGGAGCGAGACCGATGACGAAATTCGCCAGGCCAAGACCGCCTCGCGCATCGAGGGCGCGGGCTTGGCCGACATTGTAGCCGATCCCGGCTTCGAAACGCTTCTCGCCCGCGACGCAACGGGCGGCGAGTACATGCTGAGCGCCGCCGAAGCGCGGGGCGCCGTGCTGGCCCAGATGGGCCAACAGGTCGTCTTGGTCCTTCCCGCGCGCGGGCGGGCACAATGGATCATCGACGTGGTCGAGCTGGTGACAGAGGAGTAGCTGATGACCCAAAACCTCCGAAGACTTTGTCTGTTGCCCCTAGCCTGTGCGCTTATCCTTTGCCTGGCGAGCTGTGGTCAGAATTGGCAGGCGACGGTCGTCACGCCTGACGGCGATGAGTTAGTCGTAGATGCCGGCGTCTTGGACAGTTTGGCCGACTTTGCCGGCGAGGAGCGCGGCGTTCCCTTGGAGCGGGTTCTGTGGGTTGCGGGGCATTACGCCGTCGATCGCCTGATCGTGACCGACTCGGAAGGTGCTCGCCACGAGTTTGTATGGACCACCACGGCCGAAGACGCCTGGTGGCAGGAAAACGGGGAGGTCGAGATTGGCGGCACGGGCCTGCGGGTCACCCGCCTGGAGGTCGAGCCGCCGGCGCTGCTGGGCCGGGTCCAAGCAGGCATCACCGACCTTGCCCCGACCGTCGCCACCGCGCTAGGATTGGCTACCCCGGCCAAGGCAACCGGTCGGGCTCTGGACGTGCCCCCAGCGGACCACGTGTTGCTGCTGTTCTTGGATGGCTTTGGCTACGCGCGGTACAGCGAAGCTCGGGACGCGGGCCTCATTCCTAACCTGGCTACGCTCCCTGAACCGCTGCTGGGGCTGACCGAGTATCCACCCTGCACCCGGGTGGGCACGGCGGCTCTGTTGACGGGCGCACCGCCCCAGATCAATGGTGTGGACGGGCGCAGCGTCCGCAGCACCGACGCCGAAACGATCTTTGACGTGGCCAGCACTGCCGGCTTGCAGGTCACAGCTGTCGAAGGCGAGGCACTGGCCTTCAATCTTCGCGGGGCCGAGGTACAGCTCTCCGGCGACCGAGACGGCGACGGCAGCACCGATGACAACGTCCTGGCCAATGCCCGGGCGGTGCTTGAGGCTGGGATGCCCGATCTGTTCTACGTCCATTTTCACGGCATTGACGATGCAGGGCATACCTACGGCCCCGGTACGCCGGAAGAGGAAACCGTCATTCAGGAAGTGGACGCGGCGGTGGGGCAATTGTTGGCCGCGCTGCCTGCCGACACACTGGTGATCATTTTTGCCGACCACGGCATGCACCGGATCGACGCAGAAGGGAGGTTGGGCAATCACGGAAACTTGATCGAACGGGACATGTTCATTCCGATTTTTGTCATAGTAGATTGAACAACACAAGGAGGCTAAGAATGCGGAACAAAGTTGTCATGGCGGTTGTACTATTGGTTTCTCTCGTGGCTTGTGGCGGTGCGGCCCCTGATGTCGAGTGGACGCTGGGTGTCAGCGGCGCCGTGAGCACCCCGCTATCCCTGAGCTATGCCGCGCTAGTCGACATGCCCCAGACCGACTTGAGTGATATCCTGATGGAAAAGTCACTGGGCGAGGACACGACCGGTGACTGGAGTGGCGTGTCGCTAGAGGAAATCCTGGCGCAGGCTGGCGCGGACGACTATGTGAGCATCACCGCCGTCGCGGGCGATGGCTATGCCATCGAGATCAGCAAGGATGAGCTACAGGATGCCATCGTCGCGCTCAAGGAAAACGGCGAGTGGATCGCCGAGGCCGATCCGGACCACGGTCCCATCCGCCTGGTCAGTCCCTACACGCCGGCCAATCGCTGGGTCTTTCAACTGATGGAGCTGCAGGTCAACACCGAGGCCGCCGGTGTGCCCGATAACGCTGCGCTCAAGATCACGGGCAACGTAGAGACCGAGGTGGGCTGGACCGAGGACAAGATCCGTTCAATGGACACCATCGAAGCCGAGTCGACCAACAAAGAGGGGGAGACCAAAACCTACACCGGCGTGCGCATCACGGACTTGCTTTCCAAGGCCGGGCCCACCGGAGAGGCCACGACCCTAGTGTTCGTCGCCGATGACGGTTACAGTGCCGAAGTGCCTCTGGCCGACATTGAGGCCTGTGCCGATTGCATCGTCTCCTTCCGTAACCAGGGAGGGTTTAGCATCGTCGCCCCTGGATTCCCCGGCAACGCCCAGGTCAAAGGTGTGGTCGAGATCCAGGTGAAGTAACAAGGACCCTGATCAGTTGAAGGTACCGTAGAAGAATCTCCTGCCCGCCAGGCAATTCATCGCCTGGCGGGCAGTGAGGCTTAGACCCAACCCTGCCTCTTGATCCAGTCCGAAACTAGGGGAACTTCTACTTCCTGGCCCTGGAAGGCCAGGTAGGCCCAGTAGAAGAAAACGAGATACACCAATGCGGCACAGCCCAACGTCACGAGCGATAGCGGGATGAGGATGACGCCGGTCGTGATCGATAGCAGCGCATTGTAGCGGATGAACTCGCGATCCTTGGTCTCTTCCATCAGCAAGGCCACCGCTGCCAGGATCGGCCACAGCGGGGTGATGGGCAGCCAAGCCAGAGCGGCCCACATTCTGTCGTCGGCCGGTATCTCGGTCCGTTCCGGAACCTCTTTCGGTTCTTCCACTGCCATACTCCTTTCTCAGATAGCCAAATGTTACAGCCGACCACCCGACTCCAGCGCACCATACGCTGTGCAAGTGATCCGGGTGCTTCCTATACGTGGCTTTTCAGCATCGGTTTCGTGCCTGATGTCCCGACGGAACCACCCCTAAGCTTATAGGTTCGCCCATCGTAACCCCCTCCCCGGCGGCAGGCGTCACGAGGGAACAGCGACATTGCGCCGGTGTCGTGTGCACTGGTTTCAGCTCCGCCCAGAGACTCCAGAGAGCTGATAGTCCGCCGGTGTGCCCCAGCGCTCGATGCGCCGGTGGCGCCGCTGCCAGGCATGGTAATGGACCAGAATCGGTGCCCGATCCAGGTGTGGTTGGGCGTCCAACAGTACCCGGTCTCCGTAGCGAAACGCCTCGAGCACCATAGGCATGTGGTAGCGGAAGATCTTGTAGCGCCAGCCGGCCAGCCCGAGTACGATCCCGCCACTCACATGGCAATGAACGTGCAGCGCCGGGCTGCCCTGGTACTCACCCCACTCGGCCAGGACTTCATCGCGCATGAGGCGCGTGTACCAACCACGGATCTGTTTCTGATCGTAGGTGGCGCCGATGGTCAGGAATAGGTCTCCGGTCGTATCGGAGTGGGTCAGGGTATAGGTCCGCGGCGCCAACAGGCTGTCTGGAGTCGTTGGTTCGGAAAAGCGCACATGCAGTTTCTCAGGCCGTAGTCTGCTCATTGTTGCCTCGCAGTCTCAGCACACGTCCGGGTGCGAGGATTAAGGGTGGGACTGGAGCGCCTCCTCAGTGACCACCTCGCCACCCCGACCGGGGAGCGGTGGATCGGGATCGACGATCAATCGCCGCCAGACGAATGTTGTCAACCAGGCCATGATGATCGCCCCTGCAACCCCCGGGGCCCAGGTTCCTAGGTAGTCCAATAGGATGCCGCCGGCGGTCGGACCGATGACGCGTGTTAGGCTCTCGATGGAGGCCGAAATGCCTAGCGCGCCGCCAACCTCTTCGGCGTAGACCGACTTGGTGATGGCGCTGTTGATAACGGTATTGAGGATCCCAGCGGCAAATGATAGGGGAGCGAGCACCACCAGCAGTAACCACACACTGGGCGCAAAAGCCCAGGCCAAGAGAGAGACGGCCAAGACCGCGACCGAGACCAGGATCAGTCGGTTTTCGGGGAAACGTTTGGTCAAGCGGCCGATGGCCACTCCCTGGACCAGCACCGACAGGAGCCCCACATAGGCCAGCAGGTAGCCGGTTTGCGTCGAGTCCAGATCAAGGCGGTACTGGGCATAAAGGGCGAATACACCGGTAAAGGTGGCAAAGGCCAAGCCGTAGAACAGGCGGGTGTGCAACAGAGGACCGAAACGAGGGCGCTTCATAGCCTGCCATAGTTCCAACACGCTAAAGACGGCCCGGGACGGTTGTTTGGCCAGCTGGGCTTTGGTCTCGTCGGTCAGTGACTCTGGCAGCCAGAGCCAGACGGCGATCCAATTCAGAAAGGCCACGCCGGCAGCGAAAAAGGCGGGGACAGCATAGCGCCCGCCAGCGCTCAGCACCCCGCCGGCCGCAGGCCCGATGATAAAGCCCAAGCCAAAGGCAGCCCCAATGAGGCCCAACCCCCGCGCCCTGTTTTCCTCGTCCGTGATGTCGGTGATGTACGCTTGAGCGACAGAGATGTTGCCGCCGGTCAAACCATCGAGGATGCGGCTGATGAAGAGCAGGACAAGGGTGATGGTGCTCGCTGCCGCTGCCACATCGCCGCCGGCGAGGCTCGTGGGCAGCAGTCCGGCCAGAAAGCTACCCAAGGGATCGGCCACGCCCAACAGCAAGAAGCCTAGCAAGGTGCCAAAGATGCTGATCAGCAATATCGGGCGGCGTCCATGACGGTCGGAAAGCCGCCCCAGAATCGGCGCCCCGACCAACTGCGCAGCGGCGTAGGAAGCGGTCAGCAGGCCGACGATGGTCGGGCTGGCGCCGTACTGGTCGGCATAAAAGGGCAAGAGTGGCAGAATCAAGCCAAAGCCGAGCAGGTCGACAAAGACGATGACGAATACGGTGAGCAGACGCCTGTTTTTCACCGGTTCCCCCTAGAGGATGAGCTCGAGCAGTAGGATCATCGAGTAGCCTGTCACATAGACGCCGGTGAGACCGTATAGGGCAATGCGCGGGGTGTTGCGCACGGTAAAGTCTGTGTGCGCTCTAAGAAACACCAGTTTGACCAGATCACCGAGTAGCACCAGGCCGGCAAAGGCCAGTAGCAGCCAACCAGGCCCCGGTTGGAACAGCAAGGCGATCACCATACCCCAGTGGGCCACGTTGTTCAGAATGACAAAGACCATCGCTACGATCTCACGCTCGATCCACCGGTCGAGGATAGCAGCGACGAGACCCAGCGAGAGGACAAAGAGCACGATCAATTGAAACAGATGCAGGCCACCGGGCAGCTCGAAGGTGCCAGTGGCGAGGGCCCGCACCAGGGCCGCAATGCCAAAGCCGAACGCGACCAATTTGATGATGGTTTCCAACCAGGCCAGGGGCGGCCAGGATGCCACATGCCACGCTTTGGGGGCAGCAGGTGTTCCGTTCTCGCTCATGCTTGGGCTCCCTCCTGCACGTTCTGTCGCCCTTTGACCTTGCCGGCAATCCACAGTCCGGCGCCAAAGATGCCGGCCAGCAATAGGACGCCCAGGTATTCGGCGACCGGGATCCAGAAAATTTGGTGGATGTCGGCGATGCCACGGATGCCGTAGACGACTAGGGCCGCGCCCACATAGAGCGCTAGAATTAGCCACCGGATCCAGCGCGATAGGCCTAGACCGTGCATCTGAGTGATGACAAAAATGCCGCCGAACCCAAAGGCGAACATGGGCCACAACCCGTTGCCGTTCATGACAGCTACGAGCGCGCCATGAGCCAACACGATCACCTCCAGTGATGTGGTCCAGTAGCGGTTGAGGTGGACGCGTGTGTAGAACAGGCTACCTTGCAGCAGCAGCAAGAACATATAGAAGAATCCGATCAAGTGGCCGCTGGTGGGCTCCATGGGATGGTACCAAAAAGTGTAGATTGTGGCCCAGGCGAAGAAATAGCCGTGATACCTGCGGGCAAAGCGGATGATCTGCTGGCGGATGGGCAGCTTTTTGCCAAAGAACATGCCGCGTCGGTTGTTCTCCATGAGCAGGATCCAGACCAAGAGCACAATCACCGAGCCCTGCGAACTCCAAATGGAGACATCCTGGGCCAGGCCATCGTACCAGATCTGAGTCTGTACGAGATGCAACGTGATAAAGAAGGCATTGCCGGCCAGGGCCAAGATATTGAAGCGGTGCATGGCGGGCAGGTAGCGGGGTCGCTGTTTCTGGGCGTAATAGATCACACCCCAGATAGTCACCTGGTGCAGGAGGTAAAAGCCCCAAGAGGTAGCCCGGCTCCAAAACGTTGCCTGCGGCAGCTTCCAATAGTACCAAGACGGCCCTGTGTCGGGGAGATGCGGGATGTTGGCCAGGCGCTGTCCTGTCCACCAGATGAGGGCTGAGAAGGCCAGGCTGAACAGGATACCACCCCATAGTACCAACGTGTCTTTGCGCCGCGGTTTCTGAGCTGCTGCGGACTGCCGTTGGGAGGTAGTCGACATATGTGTTTGTGTCCTCCGTTTCTGGTCAAATACTGGCTGATTATAACATGTCGTCAGCCAGTAGCCAAGTTGAGGCCCGGGAGGAGCTTGCTTTGCCGATCGGGGAACCCGCTTACGGGCCGGCGGATCACGTATCGGAGGGCTGGTGGCCCGCGGTGATGCCTCTTGTCAGGGAGCTAAGGTGGTCCGGAGATGGGCTAGATCCCCGACCGCTTCCAGGCCGGCGTGCCGCCCCGTCCCTTCAAAAACAACCCGCTCTTGGCCGTGTCCTGTAGCGAGCAATCGCACGTCTACGGTTGCGTCCAGGGTTTCAGCAATGCGTCGCCCCATGTCGCCTGTGGTAGGCGCGTTGATCAGCCCTCCCCGAGCGCGCACGGCCTGCATCTCCAGGCGGTGGCGCTTGTCGTGTACGGTCCAGATCACGCGCTCATCATCGATCTCCAGGGCCGCGATGCGCGCACCGGTATAGGTGGCAAAGCGGTAGAGCTTGCCGTCCAGCCATAGGCCGATGATGAATCCGGGAAAGGAACCGCGCAGCCAGGGAATGTTTGCCACTGAGGCGGTGAGGCTGGTGCCGGGTTGCGCGAAGTGGTTGGTTTGGAACCAGATCCAGGCCGAGGGAAAGGAGCGCCCCCAATCCTTTTCGATGTAGCCCCGCCCGCCGCTCATGTCGATCGACCGGTTCTGTACCTCGAGTACGCCCTTAATCGCATGATCGAGGCTGACAACGCCATGGTAGCATTCCATGAAGGGCACCCAGGCGTACCAGCCCATGATGCCCGGTGAGATCAAGGACACCGGCCAGGGTGTGATCCCCTCGAAACCAAGTTGGCCGCGTATGGTTATTTCCTCTGATGAAATGGCCAGGGTTAGCTGCTCGGCGGTGAAACGATTGGGTCCGATCCGTAGATCGAACTCGCCATCGGCTGCCCAGAACTCGTCGGCTGGATAGCGATGGTATGTCGAATACCCGGTTTGGCCGTCGAGGTACTGCACGAAGGCATGATGCTTGTCGGGATCCTCACTCAAAAAGATACCCGGAATGACGGCAAACCGGTTTTTCTGGCTGGCATCGACCAGTTTGTAGTACCAACCCTCAAAGAAAGGAGGTTGGCGGCGGTGCCCGTGGTAACAGCCCGGGTTGAGCGTCGTACGCACTGTGTGGATCAAATGGTTGCCTCCCCGCTGCGCATCACCGAAGCAGAGACGGTTGTTGGGCTGACCCTCCCTGCTGCTACGATCCCAATCTCCAAAATCCGCCCCTTTATGCACAGGTTTCAGGCGCGAGCCTGCAGCCTATCATAGCATGTCACCCCTGATTGGTCAACAGTTCTGACCGCGATCCAGAGTTAAAGTTCCATTAGAAATTGAGGAAATCGGCCAGGCCCGGGCGAGCTCCTATGAGTTGGGCTGGGCAAGGCAAAGGTAGTTGGCTTAGAAGAACAAGGGGCGCCACTGCGTTCAGCCGGGGGAACCTTGGCTCGCCTGCTTGGGACGGATGGGCCAACCCTGGGCTTGGGGTGTAATCAGTTGCTGCACCGCTCGATCTGTGCTAAAATTCGGCTGTGAAGGCACCGACTAGTCCTTGGCGCGCTCGTTTGCTGTTGATCAACCTGGCACTGACCATCCTCTTGCTGGGCCTGACGCCCTACCCGCGAGCCTTCACGGGGGCTATGCAGCGGGCAGTGGCTCAGCAGACGGCGCGTGAATACGGTGCAGCCCTGGATTCCTACAAGCAAGCCGCCCGCTATGATGCCGATTCCCCACTGCCCTGGTTGGCGATAGGCCGGGTGCTTCTGGAGCAGAACCGTCCAGTTCAGGCCGCCATTGCGTTCCAGGAAGCGGAACACTTGGGTTCCGGGCTGCCGGCTCTGGTGGGTCTGGGCGAGAGCTATGCCAAGCGTGGTGATTGGGCGGCTGCGATGCAGACCTGGATGGAAGCCCTGGTTACAGCTCAGGACGACGCCGGCCTCCTGGTGTCACTGGGACGCGGCAGCGTGGCCCAGGATCACTTTGACCAGGCCGCTGGGTTTTTGCAGCGGGCTCTTGTGCTCGAACCGGAAGACGATGCAGCCATCGAGGCTCACCAGCTGCTAGGTCGGCTGCTGGTCGCATCGGATCCTGCCGCGGCTGCCGAACATTTTCGCCAAGCTGGGGACGGGGATATGCTGGCGGTGCTGGAGGGTGCCCAGGCTGAAGCGAACGAGACGCGCCGGGCGTTGCTCCTTGGCGCGGCTTTTCTGCAACGGGATGAGCTGGCGTTGGCCCGCCGGCACTTTGCCCGTGCTATCGACTTGGCCCCGGATGAGGCAGAGGCCTACGCATACCTGGCCCATGTGTATGACCTTATGGGGGAAACGGTGCAGGCCAGGCTGTTGCTGGAACAAGCTCTGACGCTGGATCCCGAGTCGGCGCTGGTGCACTATTTCTGGGGCACGCATGAGCACCTGGTGGGCAACCTCTACCGGGCCCGCGATGCGATGTGGGAAGCGTTGTTGCGTGATCCAGAGAATGCAGCCATGCGCTTGGAAATGGCCGAGATTTTTCTGGATCTGCATGACTATGCCGCCGCTGAGGAATGGTACCAAGGGGCTGTAGAAGTCGCCCCGGAAAACCTCGAGTTTCATCTGCTGTTGGCCAACTTTTACACCAGTTCTCTCTACCATGTCGCGGAGGGAGGGATTCCCGCAGCTCAGGCGGCGGTGGATCTGGCGCCCGAGGATGCTCGTGCCTATGACTTGCTGGGCTGGGCCTACCACTTGGCGGGAAGACACGCCGAAGCCCAACGGGCATTTCTGCGGTCGCTGGCCCTCGATCCCGACCTGCCGAGTGCGCATTACCACCTAGGTAGTATGTATCTGAGTATTGGACAGCAGGATCGGGCGCGCGAGCATCTGCAGCGTGCGTCGGATCTGGATACCAATGGTTTCCTGCGGAGGCGAGCAGAGCTTCTGCTTTTGGAGCTCGAATAAGGGTCCTGCTGCCTATTGTCCGATCGTGAACTCCAAGGTCACGCTGTCGCCGTTGCCCACCACGGGCAGGCGCTCGCCGGTCTCCAGTCGGTACAGGCCGATGCGCAGAGCATAGGTGCCTGGGGACAGACCCGGCGGCAGGATGAGGGTATGCTTGTCAATTACCGTCTCGTTGATATCCCAGATTGAGGTTGGGTAGGCGCCGTCCTGCGGCTGTCCATCGTGCTGGGCAACAGTCTCCCCCGCCGCGTTGAGCAGGTGGACAAAGACGGTATAGTTGGCCGTTGGCACGTGCAATGCTTGCCACGACAGGGTCACAGTGAGTTCGCTGTCCTCCAGGGCTGTACTGTAGCCCTGCAGCGCGATCTCGTCCCCGAAATTTGCTTCTGCCGGATACTCAGCTTGGCCCGGATCGTCCGAGTCGCCCGTTTTGATGGCCACCAGGCCGATTTCGACCGGTTCGCCCAGCGGTTCCACGGAACCATTCCCAGGTAAGGTATACAAGCCGGCCAACAGGCGGTAGACGCCGGGCTGCGCATCATCGGGCACAGCCAGGAGGTGATCGTCGCGCAGATGTTCGCCCGGCTGCCAGAGAGTGCTGGGATAGTAGAGACCGCCGGGCTGCTGGTCGCTCTGGGCGATCAGGTTCCCTTGCCCATCCACCATATGAATATAACTGTGGTATTCCTTGTCC
>JASFOV010000004.1:0-26832 GCA_050116355.1 Anaerolineae bacterium | reverse complement strand
GATCCTTTCACGTAATCGAAATAGTCATTGGCTAGATTTGTCCCAATTTGGAGGAGCAAGGCGCTGATCAGCGCCGCACCCGCGGGGAGGAGGGCAAATGCTTGATCCCCAATCGCCAGCGCGATGCCCATCACCACCGGCGACATGGCCGCCGGTAGGGTCTTGGGGCGGCTGGCCATTAGCCAGGCGCGCCAGCGTGGGATTTCGGCTTGCGCTGTCATGCTCACCATGGTCCTGGTTGGGTCTCTGTGTCCCAAACTGCCATCCTAGGGCAGATATCCGTCGTCCACCAGCGATTCGTACGGCACCTGGTTCTCGATGATGCCCTTGTCGGTGGCCCATTCCATCACGTCAGCCAGTTGAGCAGGGCTCGGCACGCTTGCCTCGGGAAACGGAGGCATCTGGAACGTATCCTGGACGGCTTCAGGCACGCGGCCTTTCTCGATGAGCAGCGGCCGGTAGGGCTCCGGATTGCTGTTCAGTTCGTCGACGGCCATCTCCCAGGCCACCAGGAAGCGCCGCACAGCTTCCGGTTTCTCCTGTAGCGCTTCATTGCTAAAGACGAGGATCGACTGCGAGGAGTCGGGGATGGTCGTATCATCCACGACCAATACCGCCCCCGCCGCGATGGCCCCCGAAGTCAGGGGCTCGGGCAGCGTGGCAGCCGGAATCTGGTCGTTCAACAGCAGCTCGTATCGCACCGGGATGGCGCTCACCTCTTGGGTGGCGATCTGATCTGGTGTCAGCCCGGCATTCTCCAGCATGCGGTCGGTGAGGTACTCGATGACCGTGTTCTGCGAGATACCAATCTCCATGCCGGCCAAGTCTGATGGCGACTGGACATCACTGCCAGGAGCAGCAACGATGCTGAACAGATGGGAGTCCGGGTAGGCCTTGCGCGCTGTGCGCACCGTCTTGACCGCTTCCTCGCTCTGATTGAACAGCACTGGGAACAGCAGATCCGTCAGCGTGCCTTCGATCTGCCCGGTCTGCATCAGCGTGGCGTTCTCTTGGGCGCTCTTGACTGGTACCAGCTCTACTTGTACACCTACCTGCCCAAAGTAGCCATTTTGCTCGGCAACGTGAAAGGGCAAGACATCCAGAACCGGCAGCAGCGCCATCCGGAGCGTCTGGATCTCACCCTCAATTTCGGGCGTGGGCAACGGCGATGTCATGGCATCGCCCCCGGGAGTGGGCAAAGGGGACTCCATGGCATCGCTGCCCGGCGTAGCCACGGGCGATTCACTGCTGGTGTCCGGTGTTTCAGTGGCAGGTGCAGCCTGCGTTGCTACTTCTGCTGTGGGTTCAGCTGGTTGGGCCGTGGGCTCGGGCGGTTGGGCCGTCGGATCTGCGCCCCCACACCCAGCCATCACCAAACTGAGCAGGATCAGGCTGGTCACTGCTATCCACAGGCTATTCCATTTCATCCGATTGATCCTCCAACTTGTATGTCACTGTCGCAGTCTAAACCGCGGTTATCAGCATACCGAATCTTGAGCAAAATGCAGTAATCCTACATACAAAGCGATGGGCTCTTGGTACTACTCAAGTCACCCATCGACCCGCGTTGCCTTGGCTCGGGAGGAGACTATACCATAGATGAAAACCGCAAGCAAGTTGTGTGCCGTGCACAACCCTCTTCCCCCAATCATCACCCGCTGCCGCTTGACAGAAGCTTGGACAGCGGATACAATTCCTGTAGTATCCTGTGGCGCAACGACCGGTTGGCACCGGACTACCTGGCAGGCAAACAGGAGGAACCCTGATGGAAGAAACCTTTGCCGCTTGCATCGCCCTAGGACGGCGTTGTGGATTTGAAGAAGACCATTGCCGGCAAGATGCCAGACTGGCAGTCGCACTCTTTGATGGTACCGCCGGTCTCCACGGACTTGATGATGAGTATCGGGATCTGTTGTACTGTGCCGGGCTGTTGCACGACATTGGCTACGTTGAAGGATATTGGGGCCACCACAAAACCGCCTACAAACTGATAAAAAAGGCCACATTTCCGGGCCTCACCGAACGCGAAACACTGATCGTGGCCAATGTAGCTCGCTATCATCGCGGCGCCCGGCCGAAACGCAAGCACAAAGGGTTCGCAGCTCTGGACCCTGAGGATCGCGAGATTGTCAGGGTGCTCGGCGCGCTCTTGCGTCTGGCGGACGGGCTGGACCGGGGCCACATGGATGCCGTCCGCGATCTGGAGGTGCGGCTGGCTGGCGACCGCTTGGTCGTGTTGGTCGATTGTCCGTTCGGTTGTAGCTCCGAAGTGTGGGCCGGGGAAAAGAAGGGCAGGTTTCTGGGTGAGGTCTTGGACCTTCGCGTCGAAGTGCGGCAACGCATAGACACCTCCATGGATTAGAACAAGTTGCATAGATGTCTTACCTATGGTACACTACTTCCCGCCAAAACGGCACGCAGCTGCTCGAACGCCGTCGCGGAGGATTTCCATGCATCGTTTGCTGGTCATCAATCCCGGATCCACCTCAACCAAGGTTGCCGTCTTTGAAGATGAGCAGCCTTTGTTTGTAAAGACCTTGCATCATTCCAGCGCAGAGATTGGCGCCTTCTCCCATGTCTTGGACCAGTACGACTTCCGCCTTGAGGCGATCTTGGAGCTGTTGCGACAGCACAATGTCTCCCTTTCGTCCCTGTCCGCAGCCGTCGGTCGGGGTGGCTTGCTGCGGCCCATTCCCAGCGGTACGTACCGCGTAAATGGGAAGATGCTCGACGAGCTGTGCCGCCGCGACAAAGAACGGGAGCATGCCTCGAACTTGGGTGCGCCGTTGGCCCACGAGATCGCCAGCCGCATCGATGTGCCGGCCTTTATTGTGGATCCGGTCTGCGTCGATGAATTCGACGACTTGGCGCGGATATCAGGCCTGCCAGAGATCGAGCGCCGCAGCCTATCTCACGCCCTGAATCTCAAGGCGGTCGCGCGGCGGGCGGCGCACGATCTAGGCCGTTCTTATGGCGACCTGAACTTGGTCGTCGTCCATTTGGGCGGTGGAATCTCTGTGACTGCGCATCGCCAGGGGCGGATGGTGGATGTCAACCAAGCTTTGGATGGCACGGGCCCGTTTGCGCCCGAGCGCGCCGGCGGTTTGCCCGTGGGCGATGTCGTGCGCATGTGCTTTGCGGAACCACCGTACGATGACTTGGAGTTGACCTACGAGCAGATGTTCACCAAGCTGGCTGGCCAGGGAGGGCTGGTGGCCCATTTGGGAACAAACAGCGCCGTTGAGGTAGAGCAGCGTATTGAGGCGGGCGACGAGCATGCCCGGCTCATCTACGAAGCGATGGCCTACCAGGTGGCCAAAGAGATCGGCGCCATGGCTACCGTGCTAAAGGGTCGCATAGATGCCATTGTCCTCACCGGCGGCGTGGCCCATTCGGAGATGCTCGTGGGCTGGATTGTGGATCGTGTCGCCTGGATCGCACCGGTCCAGGTGTACCCCGGCGAGGATGAGATGCTGGCTTTGGCCCAGGGTGCCCTCCGTGTGCTGCGCGGTGAAGAGCAAGCCCGTGCGTATTGAGTGCGAAGGTCGGTTTTCTGAACCGGAGGCGAGAGGGATGAGCAAGGGGCTGGCCCCAGGAGGAGAACTGTGAGCCCAAAGCGGATTTTATGCGTGGAAGACCATCCCGAGATGATCGAATTGGTACAGTTGATCTTGGGCCGGCAGGGCTTTGAGGTCGAGGGTGCAGTCGGCGGCCAGGCGGGTATCGAGGAGATGCGCACGAACCCACCGGACCTGCTACTGCTGGATCTAATGATGCCCGACGTCGATGGCTGGGAGGTGTATCGCCAGATCAAAGCCAATGACGAGTTACGCGAGATTCCAGTCATCATCGTGACAGCCAAGGCTCAGGAGATCGACCGCGTTCTGGGTCTCAAGATCGCTGGAGCGGACGACTATATCACCAAGCCGTTCAGACCCAGGGAGCTGATCGACAGCGTAGAGCGGGTGCTGGGCACTCTTCCGGACATGGACGGGTAGGGCAGTAGATCGCATGACACAGACAGTGGGAGTGAGCTCGATGAGAGAAAAGGCGGCTGCGTGGTTGCGTGACAACGAGGCAGAGATTGTCCCTGCCTGGATCAAGCTGGTTCGGTCGCGCGGGGGCAGTCGCGACCGGCAGCTGACCACCCAAGAGCTACAGCGGCAGTTCTTTTCTGACTTTTTTTCGTCTTTCAGCCTGGCCATCCGCGAGGATGATCCCGACCTGCTCCAGGGTATCTTGAACCGCATCGCTGCCAGTCGCCTCGAGGAGGGCTTTCAACTGGAAGCAACCCTGGAGATCTTCTCCCTGCTCAAAGAGCTTCTGTGGGAGCGGCTGGCCCAGTCCGAAACGGCGGAGCTGGCTCTGAGCCGCATTTACGTCCTGGAGCCCATGTTTGACTACTGCTTCCGTTTGTTGGGGCGCGCGCACACCAGCGCCAGCAGTTCCCTCCTGGAAGAACGGCTGGTCGAAGCAGAGTTCATGATGCACCGTCTGGCCATGACGACCGAGGAGGTAGACCGGGCGCTGGCCCGACTCCGGATTCTGTACAATGTCTCGCGGGCCATCAGCTCCACGCTCAGCCTGCAGCAGATCCTGTCGGCTGTGGTGGAGAACCTCCTGTCTGTGCCGCAGATCGATCGCTGTGCGGTGTGGCTTGCCGACAAGGCCGGCTGTGAGCTGTCGGTCGCGCTGGCCCGCGGCATCGAGAGTGAGCGCTTGGATGGTGCCTATCTGCTGGTCGATGAGCACCGCTCGGCGGTCACACGCGCCTACAAAACCCGCCAGTTTCAGGTCGTCAGCCTCGTAGGCGCCAATGACGAGGCTCTAGCGCCGGTGATGCCCCAGCGGATGTTGGCCACTGTCCCCTTGCAGGGCGATGACCTGCCCATTGGCGTCATTTCCGTCGATCGCTTGGCCGATGATCGACCCCTCGAGACCGCTGTCATTGAGCTCATCCAATCGGTTGCTGAGCAGGCCGCTGTCGCTCTTCGCAACAGCCAGCTGTACGAGGAGGTTGTGGAACTGAACCAGGGTCTGGAGCAGCGGGTCAAGGAGCGCACCGAGGAGCTGGTTCGCCTCAACCGTGAGCTGGCCATGCTCAACAAAAAGAAATCGGACTTTGTGGCCATCGCCGCCCACGAGCTAAAGACGCCGTTGACCTTGGTCCAGGGGTACGCCGAGATGTTGGCCGATAGCAAGGGCCTCGGCTTGTCCGATGATGTGCTCAATGACCTGGTGGTTGGCATTGTGCGCGGAACGGACCGGTTGCGTACCATTGTTGAAGACATCATCGATGTTTCGATGATCGATACGGAGATCTTGGCCCTGCATGTGACGCCTACTTCCCTGGCCGACGTCGTGTCGACCGTTTGTGGAGATCTGAGTACCGCCCTTGAGGATCGCCAGCAAACGCTGCATGTGGCGGACCTTGGCGCCTTGCCCGACGTCGAAGCCGATGCACTGCGCCTTCACCAGGTTTTTAGCAACATTATCAGCAATGCCATCAAGTATACGCCCGATGGCGGGCAGATTAAGATCTCAGGCGAGCACCTGACCTCCGCAGACGATCGTCCCGACTTTGTCAAGGTGGTTGTGGCCGACAACGGCGTGGGCATCGACCTTCAGCAGCAAGAGCGTATCTTTGACAAATTCTACCGGGTGGAAAGCCCTGAATTGCACTCCAGCTCCAAGACGCGCTTCATGGGCGCGGGCCCGGGCCTCGGCTTGACCATCGCCAAAGGCATTGTCGAGGCCCACGGGGGGCGTATCTGGGTTGAGAGTCCAGGCTTTGACATGGAGCGCTGTCCGGGTAGCCAGTTTCACGTGTTGTTGCCGGTTCGCTCTGCATGGGACGACTTTCAGGCCCGGCAGGATGCTGGCGCTCAGGCGTAACGGGTTTCCTACCAGGTGGGAGCATCTGCCACCGGTCAACTTACTGGGGAGCAGGCTGAAAGCATGCATGTCGCGGAGCGGATAGACAACTTACCACCCTACGTGTTTGCCCAACTGGGTAAGCGCGTTCGTGAACTGACAGCGCAGGGGCACGATATCATCCGGCTGGACATCGGGAGTCCCGATCTGCCCCCACCAGACTTTGTCATTGATGAGATGTATCGCTCGGCCCAGGATGCGTCACACCATGGCTACGGCGGGTTCTATGGCATACCTGCCTTGCGCCAGGCCATGGCGATCTACTACCAGCAACGCTTTGGCGTGACCCTCGATCCCGAGACCGAGGTAGCCAGCCTCATTGGCTCCAAAGAAGGCATCGTCAACATCGCTTTGGCCTTTGTCGATCCCGGTCAGGTGGTCCTGGTGCCCGATCCTGGCTATCCGACCTATTCGCTGGGTACCTTGCTGGCTGGTGGTGTCCCTGTGCGCATCCCCTTGCTGCAGGAAAACCGGTTCCTGCCCGATCTGGATGCCATTCCCCGCGATGCGGTCCGGGCAGCCAAAATCCTCTGGCTGGGCTACCCGAACAACCCGACTGGTGCCACCGCACCGCTCGAGTTCTTTGAGCGGGCTGTCACCTTTGCCCGGCGCCATGATCTTTTGCTCTGTCATGACAATCCCTACTGCGACGTCACCTTCGATGGATATTCAGCGCCCAGCCTGCTGCAGGTTCCCGGAGCCAAGGAGGTTGCTCTTGAGTTCAACTCCCTCTCCAAGATCTACAACATGGCTGGCTGGCGTGTAGGGATGGCTGTCGGCAATGCCAGAGCCGTCGAGGCCTTGGCTCGTACCAAGACCAATATCGATTCGGGTATCTTTCGTCCTATCCAGGATGCGGCCATCGTAGCCCTGACTGGTGATCAGTCGTGGCTAGAGGAGCGCAATGCGATCTATCGCCAGCGCCGGGACCTGATCCTGGCCAGTCTGCAGGTGATCGGTATAAAAGCCCGGAAACCGCTGGCCAGCCTCTACATCTGGCCGGAGGTGCCGCCGGTCTACACCTCTGTCGAGTTCACCACCTGGTTGCTGGAGGAGGTGGGGATTAGCATTACGCCTGGGACGGTGTTTGGCCCTCATGGCGAGGGCTATGCGCGTATTTCCTTGGGTATGGCCACAGACCGCGTCCGCCAAGCAATGGATCGCCTCCAGGCGTTCCGCTTCTAGAAGGAGAGCGAAATAGCTACTAAGGATTTGATCGAGACCAAGCCACCCCGGGAACGGGGGCTGCTGGTCGGCGTACAATTGAAGAGCCAACAGGATGGTTGGGATATCGAAGACTCGCTGGTTGAGCTGCGCCAGCTGGCATGGACCGCCGGCGTGGATGTCGCCGGCCAAACGTGGCAGCGCCTCGACAGCTTTCAGTCTGCTACCCTCATCGGATCCGGCAAGGTGGAGGAGCTGGTCGAACTACGCCACGACCTGGATTGCAGCGTGGTTCTCTTTGACGACGAGTTGAGTCCGCGCCAGCAACGTAATCTGGAGGAGGCCCTCGGCCAGGATGTCACCGTCCTGGACCGGACGGGCCTGATCTTGGACATCTTTGCCCAACATGCCCGGACACGCGAAGGTCAGCTTCAGGTGGAGCTGGCCCAATACGAATATCGCTTGCCCAGGCTGACGAGAGCTTGGACCCACCTGGCCCGCCAGGCCGGAGGAGGGGCGGCTCGTGGTGGCAGCGGCGGCGTGGGTCTGCGTGGACCGGGCGAGACGCAGCTCGAGGTGGACCGCCGGGACATCAGCCGCCGGATTGCCCAGATCAAGGACGAGTTGGAGCAGGTGCGCCGCCATCGCCAATTGCATCGCCGACAACGGCAGCGCCACGACATTCCCGTGATTGCCATCGTCGGCTACACCAACGCTGGCAAGTCTACAATGCTCAATGCGCTATCAGGTGCGACGGTGCTGGCCGAGGACAAGCTGTTTGCCACGCTCGATCCCACGACGCGGCGCGTGACGTTGCCGGGGGGCATGGAGGTTGTCGTCTCCGATACGGTGGGCTTTATCCAGAAACTGCCCACTGAGTTGGTGGCCGCCTTCCGTGCTACCCTAGAAGGGATCCAGGAGGCCAGCAGAACGAAACCGTGATCGAAACCCTGGAGGATCTAGACCTCAGTGACCGCCCGATGGTGGTCGCCCTGAATAAGGTCGACTTACTGCCGGGGGAAGAGATTGATGAACAATGGCGATCGTATTTCCCTGAGGGCATCCCTACATCCGCCCGGCAGGGGAGCGGGTTGGAGACCCTTTTGGCCCGTATCGAGACAGTGCTCACTTCTGACTTGGTCTATCTCACCGTCCAGGTGCCTTACACTCGAGGCGACTTGGCCGCCCTGTTTCACCAGCGGGGTGCCAAGGTCGAGGAATCACACAGCAGTCAGGGAACCACGCTCAAGGGCTATCTACCGCGACGCTGGCTTCAACAGTTCCGTCCCTACCTGGTGTGATCGGGAGATGTGCCGATTTCTATGAAAAAGTTTGGTCGGGCTCTCTTGCTGGTCTTGTTTGCCCTTGCAGCGCTTGCAGTTGCCGCGATCGCCTTTTGGCCCTGGCTGCAGACACTCATGCCTCATCCGGCGCTGGTTGAGGCATGGCTCGGCTATCTGCTCAACGATCTGCGTTTCGCTGCATGGGCCCCCATTGCGCTCTTGCTCTTGCTGGGCTTGGTCGAGTTGGTTTGGGCCCTGAATCTGGGCCGGAAGAGCGGGGCCCAGGAGCGCCAGCTCAAGCGGCTGGAGCGGCTGCAAGAAAAAGAACTTGCGCTTTTTGAACATGAGGTTGTCCAATTGCAGGCGGATCGCGATGCGCTGTTGGCCGAGGTGGATCGATTTGGCCTTCTGGTCCGCGACGAAGAGGAACGGCTGTGGGCCGAGTTTGAGGAGTTGCAGCGGGCCAGCCACATAGATCTTGGCGATCTGGCGACGGTTCAGACTGTGGAACTGCCAGCTGATCTGCGGGGAACGTGGCGCCACATCATCTCCCAGGTGGAGCGCATCGACATGCTCACCTCGTTGCGCCTCCGCCAAGAGTCCTCTGCGGCGGACCTGGAGCAGCGCTTCGACAGACTTTTGCAGCTGGGCGGAGCCTGCTACCATCTGGGCCAGTACGAGCGTGCCTTGTCTCACTACCAGCGGGCACTGGACCTGGTACCCAATGATCCCGGAGCGATCATCAATCATGCCGTGGTCAACTATGCCCTCGGTCGCCTGCCGTCCGCCCTTCGCGGCCTGGATCGCGCGCTGGAGCTGGACGGGAACGCTTGGGCCTATTTGTATCGAGGGATGGTCCACGAACGCCAGGGGGAGAAGCGACAGGCGCTGGAAGACTATGACCGGGCCATCGCATTGAATCCGGCTGATGAAGAGGGATATTATCGCCGTGGGCTGCTCTACGCCGGTTTGGGTGAGATTGAAAACGCGGTGCAGGATCAATCTCGCGTCCTGGAGTTGGACGAGAAGCATGCCGCGGCCTTTACGGCCCGGGGGGTGGCGCGGGCCACGCTGGGTGAGGCTGAACTGGCCCTGAGTGATCTCAACCAGGGGTGTGCGCTTGCGCCGCAGGTGCCCAAGGCTTTCTACCATCGGGGCTGTGTGCACCACCAGCTGGAGATGTACGATCAAGCGCTGGAAGACTTGGGGCACGCCATCGAACTGCATCCGGGTTTTGCGCCTGCATTCATGGCCCGCGGCGACACCCACCAGGCACTGCAACAATACCAGCAGGCCGCGGCCGACTATGGCCAGGCCATCGAGCTGCAGCCACAGAGCGCCCAAGCCTATTGGTCGCGCGGCCGGGCTCGGGTAGCCATGGAGGACCATCGGGCAGCGATTGAGGATTTTGATGCCGCCCTCGAGATCGATTCCAGTCTCGCCGCTGTGTTGTCCGATCGCGGCGCAGCTTACAACCAGCTCGACGAGCACGGGCAGGCCATCCGCGACCTGGATCGGGCCATCGCCCTCGATCCTGGCCTGCCGGCTGCCTACTATCAGCGCGGCCTGGTCTATGGTAGACGGGGCGAGTACGATCTCGCCAGCCGGGATTTGGACAAAGCGGTGGAGCTTGATCCGTCGCTGCGTGATGAGGGCTTGGGCGTCTTGGATGGGCAGCAGGAGTAGGCCTCTGCCCAAGGTTGGAGAGGAGAGTCATCTGGCATGAGTCAGTTCCTGGACAAATTGGCCATGGTCCGCGGCCTGCCGGTCTTGATCGGTGTTGCTCTCGTATTGCTAAACTTTGTGGTGCAGATCGTGGTGTACGCCCTCGTGGGTCGGACTCCCGAACCGGGATTCTTCCTCTTTTTGTTCACCGACGGCAATCTCCTGCTCCACCTGGGGGTGATTGTCGGTCTGCTGGGGATATTGATCGGAGATATTCTCTAGTCCCTGGCATCGCTGCCGGCAGAGCGTGCGCGGCGGACCCACTCTCTCTCTGCCTCAAAGGTCAGCCGCGCCAAGGCTTGGGTCCAGGGTAGCCATCGTCTCTCAAACTGCGCCTCGGGCGGTTGGGCCGCTGTTGCGGAGGTTGTAGCCATCAGGTAGCATCGCTCGTCGCGTACATAATGGGTCCCTTGCCAGTCGAACTCAACGCGTTGGTGACCCAGATCGCGCAGGACCTCCAGATTCGACAGTCCGGCTTCCTCGCGGACCTCGCGGACAGCGGCTTGCCGCGGCGTTTCACCTGGCTCGATGTGGCCCTTAGGCAGCCGGACCTCAGGCCGTCCCTCGGGACCCAAGCGCTCGCCCCGCAACAGCACCAACATCTGTTCGCCGTCTGACGACCTGACCACCCCACCGGCTGACTCGTATCTCTTGACCGGGAGTTCCTTGCTCACAGACGATCTCCAAGCCAACAGCGTACCAGGCACCCGCAGGGTGCCTGGTACGGTTGCTCTCCTAGTGCGTTAGGGCGCGTAGCGGAAGGGGTGGCGAGCTGCCTCTTTCTCAGCCACCAGTTCGGTGAGGGTGGGACGGCCCTCCAGCGCTTTGCGGATCGCGCCTCGCATCGCTTTGTAGTTGTTGATCTTGACTCGCTGGCGGATGCTGGCTGCTGGGTGGACAAACACGTTGGCGATTAAGCAGATCTCGTCCAGCAGGGCCTCCGGCAGGTTGTGGTGGGCTATGGCATGTTCCAGCGCCAAGGTAACGCCTGCCGCTGCCTCCTCGTAGACCAGCTGGCGAGCTTTGGCCCCGCGCACGGTCACGGTCGGGACCAGCATCGTCAGCGGGCGTTCGGCGATCACCACCACTTCGTGACCGGGATGCGGTTCGTCCTTGGCCCGCTCCATCGCCCGTCCCACCGGGCCATCCTGCCAGCCCAGTAATAGGTCGATGTGCGCCACCTCGGAGAAGGGCGGGCCGGCAAACCCTTCTCCGGCACATAGCGTCAGGTCCTCAAAGCGCGGTGGCACATCGGCCGGCAGGGCGTATTCGACCTCCTTGCCGCCCATCGTGACCGTTTGGGTGCCGATCTTGCCCAGGTTCTCCAATTGGCTGCGCAGGTCCTCATAGTCTTCCCGCTCGAATTCGCCGCCCTGGATGAGCGGCGGGCGGACGTTGCTCATGGTGGTCAGGCCCAGCATCCGCAGCCCTTCCTTGACGGCCTGTGGTCCTCCCTTGCGGACAACGATCCGGGTCAGGATCTGGATCTCCTTGTGGCGCTGCCGGACGAACTCGATGTCGCCCTGCCCGGCGGCCTGGTAGATCTCCTGCCAGATGTCGGGGATCAAGTTGGCCGAGGCCAGGATGGCGCCGTCGGCGCCGGCCAGCATCGCTGTCCCGGCGATCTCATCGTGCCCGCAAAAGAGGCCGATGGTGCCCCGCAGCTTCTCCAAGGCCGCCATAAAGAAGGGCATGTCGCCAGAGGAATCCTTCATACCAATGACATGGTCAAAAGCAAGGCCCATGCCTTCGGCCGTCCACCAGCGGAAGTGGGTTCCGGCCGTCTGGGGGATGTTGTAGAGTACCAAGGGCAGGCCGATGGTGTCGACCTGTTTGTAGTGGTCGAATACCTCGTTGAAAGCTGGTTTGAGAAAGTACGGGGCCACCACCAGCGCCCCCGTCACTCCGGCGTCCTTGGCCCATTGGGTCAGTTCCATCGTCTCGCGCGTGCTTTGGCAGCCGGTGCCGGCCAGGACCGGTACCCGGCCGCCCACCTCATCCAGGCAGATTTCAATGGCCTGCATCTTCTCTTCCAGGGTCATTGAGCTGAACTCGCCTGTCGTTCCGCATGGGACGACGCCATTGACGTGCGGCAACACAAAGCGGATCAAGGCCCGGTACGTTTCCTCGTCCACCTCGTCGCTGGCAGTGAAGGGGGTGACCAGCGCGGGAAAGATACCCTTGAACCAATCTGGTCGTTTGTTTGCCATGTTACTCTCCCTCCGCAAAGGCGTTGTCAATGGCCACGCACGTTGCAGCATAGGCATTGTGGTGCAGCGTTCTCCGGTCCAGCGCTTGGGGGTGCACAGCCGCTTGGACGATCATGACCTCCTGGTGCATCGCCTCTTCCGTGATGACAGCTTCAGCCAACTTGGTCACGATGGCCTGCGCCACTGCGCTCTGCACCGGACCGTAGATCATGTTTGCCTGGCGCAAGTCCTTCAATTCGTTGGTTGGTACGATCAACGTGCTGGGCCGCACCGCCAGGTTGGGTTCCAAGATCGTGGTCAGCGCCTCAAACCCGTGGCGTGGATAGGTCAGCTGGTAAGCCCAGGCGTCGCCCATCGGACCCTGTTTGCTGCCACACAGTAGATCGATCTGCACGCCTTCCAGGTCCTCTCCGGTACGTCCGGTGCCAAGGCGCAGATGATGCGCGCCGATGGTTGCCGCATCCAGGCCCAGGTCCCCGAACCGCCCCGCCAGCGGGCCGGCTGGCACCCGGTGGCTTGCCTGCCTGGGTTGCCGCTTGCCCAGCTTCTCAAGCTCGAGTTGGATCTCAGCGCGGTCTTCGTGGAGCAGCGCCCCACCCACGCTCTTGAGTGGGCTGCGCGGGCGGCCGGCGTTCAGCCCCATCATTTTGAGCGCCTGCTTGACGGCCACACCACCACCATACCGGCAAAAGATGCGGGACAGCTTCTGCACCTGCCGCTGCAAGCTGCGGGCGTATTCCAGGTCGCCATATTGCATGGCGGCATAGATCTCCTGCCACACCTCCGGATACACTTGGGCGGAGGCCAAGATCATACCGCTGGCCCCGCCGGCCAGGGCATTGAGTACCACCTCGTCGTGGCCGATGAGGACGTTGATCCGGTCGCCGGCGTACTCGAGCACCTCCATCGTATAGGTCAGGTTCCCCGAGGAGTCCTTGAGCCCCACGATGTTGGGGATGTCGGCCAGATCTTCAACCACCCGGCGCGGCAAATAGGCGTCCACGACCTGCGGGATGTTGTAAAGGATGATCGGCATGTCCGGCAGGGTGGTGGCAATCTCGTAGTAGTGCTGGTAGATGCCCTTGTCGGAAGGATGGAAAAAGTACGGGCACACGATGAGGCAGGCGGTCGCCCCGGCCTCCTGGGCGTTGCGGGCCAGCGTTAGCGCCTGCTTGGTGCCGGGCGCGCCGGTGCCGGCAATCACCGGCTTGCCTTGGCATTCCTCGACAGCGATCTGGACCAACCGGGCGTTCTCCTCACTGGTGAGATAGTTGAACTCGCCGGTTGTTCCGCACGGGACCAGTCCATCGACATCATCGATGACTGAGCGGATCAAGGCCCGGAAGGCAACCTCGTCCACGGACTGGTCCTTGGAAAACGGTGTGACCAGCGCGGGATTCACGCCGCCTGGTCGAAATGGTTTGGCGATCATGATTCACTTCCTATCAGTGCAGGTTCTGGGCGGCGATAAAGGACAAACCGTTCTCAGTGAGCGCGCGGGCTGTTCGGTTCACGGCATCGTGCTTGTCCAGATAGTTGAGTTCCAGGGCGGCCATATCGCCCGACTCCAAGATTTCGTGCTTGTCACGGAAGTAATCCAGAATATCGGAGGGGTGGTCGCGTTCCTGGTCTACCTCCGGTCCAGCTCCCTCGTGCTTGGCCGAAATGTTGGCCACATGGCCGGCCAATTCGACCAGCTCATCTGTGCGGTCGTACGGCTGGATGACGATGCTCTTGTAGGTCTCGGTGATGTGGTGTTCAAACCGTACGATCTCCTCCAAGCTCAGCGCCTTGCGCACCTCGGCTGTGATCTCGATCGTCTCGTTGTTTACGCTGTTGCTCCAGTTGAACCCGATGAGTGATGTGCTGCCGTCCTCGCGGCCAAACAGCCGGGCGCCGATGAGGGTCCATAGGGCCGCATACGGATTGTCGTTGCCCATATAGACCGAGATCTTGAATTCATTGTCCACGCCCAGCTTGTGCAGGAAATAACCCAACAGCACGGTGCCGGGGTTGATGTTCAGCACTTGCTTAATGCCGTACGTGGTGTAATAGTACAGGAACTCGTCCAGCCACTTCAGCGCGTGATCGTTGGGCTGGCCCACACCTCCAAAGTAGCCCGTGATCGTCTCTGGACCCCCCAAGTGGATGTTGGACCCATCGGTGCCCTTGGTATCGAGTGTTTCGACGTAGCTCGCACCGACGATCTGCATGGCGGCGGCCACGGCCAGCAGATCGCCCTGGTCCGCTTCTTGTTCCTTCATCTTGCGGACGCGAATAAAACGGCCCGGCATGAGTTCTCCGTTGGCGATCGCCTGCTTGGCCTCGGCGATCAAGAAGGGAAAGTACTGCAGGGCGCTGATCTCCAGGGTGACCGCGAGATCATCCTTGAAGCTCATCGTCTCCGCAGCGTCACCCAAAACCTTGCGACGAAAGCCATCCACCGTGATAAAGGCGCCTCTGTCGCGCTGGTCGATGAGCCATGCCAGGTCAGCCAGGTAGGGGGAACCTTGCTCCTTGAGGCGGTCCATAAGGCTAGGCAAGTACCGCGCCTCTTTGGCCTTGCGGTTGATTTCCTCGACGCTGCCATATTTCTCAACCACGGCCAGGAAATCGTTGATGACGCGACTGTTGGGATCCAACAATAGCGCATTGATCTCATCCAGGCGGTCTGGAGAGATACCGAGTCGGGTTCGGAGATCGCTTGTCATAAGTACCTCCTCTGTTTTCATCAATCGGGGCTTATTCTTGCTCCATTGTAGCACAGAACGGATGGCCTGTCATCTTTGGCACAACAGGGGGACAAAGAAAACAGGCTCCTGTCCTGAAGACAGGAGCCTGCTGCTAGCACCCTCGGCGCGATTCGAACGCGCGGCCTTCTCCTCCGCAGGGAGACGCTCTAATCCGCTGAGCTACGAGGGCATGTATAGGCGGGGAGGCAGGGATTCGAACCCTGGGAGGAGCTTTTAACCCCTCAACCGCTTAGCAGGCGGCCCCAATCGTCCACTCTGGCACCTCCCCCTGCCGTCTTTGGTTTTCATGGCGGAGGGAGAGGGATTCGAACCCCCGGTGACCTTGCGGCCACTACGGTTTTCAAGACCGTCGCCATCGTCCACTCGGCCATCCCTCCCTGACGTGGCGACCGGATCCCCTCTCCGGCGCTCGGCCAGTCTGCAACGCAGTATAGCAAATACCGTGTGATTTGTCAAAACCGTGCCGTGCCTCAGCCACGGTTGCCGAATCTCCAAAGGCTTGTGCCAACCTCGCGGCTGGACGTCCAGAGCGGCTGGCTCCTCTTCCTCCGCCGGGATTGCGGTACGAAGATAAGGCAGGTCCTACTCAACGTCACTGCCGCCCTCGCTCATCAGCCACCACCGGGTTTGGAAGCGCGCCCGCCCTCTGCTATACTGGGTCCTGTATTCTCCAACACTTGAAGTTTGACTACCAACGTTGGGCGTCCCTGACAAGGAGGGTTGGTTCGGTGGTCGGAGCGGGAGACACGCGACAACTGAGCGCGCTGTCCATCAGCCGGTCGGTGCATTCGCATCTCGGGTGCAACGCCACCGTCCTGGCCGTCTTTGATCGCGCCTGCCAGCTACGAACGGCCACCGGACACGTCGTCGCCTTGGTGCTGCCCCCGATCGGTGACGGTCCGCTGAACATCGTCGTCGAGGCTGCTCCCGGGGTCTTTGCCGCTCTTGCGCCCGGCCAGCCGGCGCAGCTTGGTGGCTCCTCCGTGCAGGTCGGCCATCTCCAGGTCGGCCTGGCGGGTGCCCGCACTTGGGATCCGCGGCCGGACTGGTCTGTATTGCGAACCTCCCGCCGCGCTGTGGAGTCCCTGCTGGCTCCCCTGGGCGATTTGGCTCTGACCCACGCTTCCCCAGATAGCCTCCTGGCGCTCTTGCCCCGGGCCGGTCCCTTGGCCCAAAGTAGCCGGGGTGCGGGGATAGGTCAACCGCATTTGGGTTCGGGCAGTGAGCGGCGGCATCCTGAGCCAGTCGACGGGATCTGCGCAAGCGCCCCGCTACAAGGGCACGGTGCTTCCGCTGGTCAGGAGGGTGGTGCCACTAGGCAGGTGAGGTTAGATGGGGCAGCCCTGGGCGCGGAGTCTGGGTCGCGCTCTCTGACCGGGACGGCACGGGCTGTCGCCCGGCAAGCCGCCGTAGCCTTGAAGCAGGGTTGGGCCGGTGAGGAGTCACTGCTGCCGGCTGCAGCTGCCCGGTTGGCCGGTCTGGGGGGCGGGCTGACCCCGGCCGGGGATGATTTTTTGGTGGGCGCCATGTTGTGGGGCTGGCTGGCGCGCCCCCATCCTCAGCGGTTCTGCACAGTACTGGCAGAAACCGCAGTGCCTCGGACCACCGTTCTCTCGGCTGCCTTTCTGCAGGCCGCCGCCCGTGGGGAGTGCAGCCATGTCTGGCACCGGCTCTTGCAGGTGCTGGCAGCCGGTCAGCACCTGCAACTGGCCGCTGCGGTGACTGGCATCCTAGCCCACGGTCAGACTTCGGGCGCCGATGCCCTGGCTGGTTTCCTCTGGCTGGCAAGTGCTTGACTCGCCCGGTCGCCAGGTTACGGCGTTCCTACTCCGCCTGGAGCGCCAAGTAGATCCGCTCCGCTGACAGGGGCAGGTCGTCAAAGCGGATCCCCAAGGCATCGTAGAGGGCGTTGGCCATCGCCGGTGCGGTGGGGACCATGACATGCTCGCCCACGCCCCGGGCGCCCCACGGGCCATCTTCCACGGGCGTCTCGACGTATGCGCCCTCAATCTCCCGCGGGATGTCAGCGGCGGTTGCGATGCGATAGTCCACCAGATTGGGGTTTCGCGGCTGTCCCTTCTCGTCGAACTGGAGTCCCTCGAAAGCCGAGCTCATGCCATGGACTGCGCCGCCCTCGATCTGGGTCAGGATCAGATCGGGATTGATCGCTTTGCCCACGTCATAGGCGCTGGCGATCTTTAGAACCTCGACCGCCCCGGTCTCGGTATCCACTTCCAAATCCACAGCTTGGGCGCCCACCGTATAGTGCACCACAGCGCGCGCGCCTTGTCCCGTCTCAAAATCAAGGTTGGTCACGTACGTGGGCATGAACTTGCCCTGGCCGACGATCGGTCCCCCGGTCCAACCTTCAAAGTCCTCGTTGGGTAGACCGTAGACCACCATGCCCTTGAGGGACTGTTCTTGCTCGCTGCGGTAGGAGAACACCACGCCATCCTTGATGTCCAGATCTTTGGCATCCTCGCCCCAGTGGCCGGCCACGATGTCCAGAATCTGGCGCCGGGCGTCTTCGGCCGCGGCTTTGACCGCATTGCCGGTGGACCACGTGATCCGGCTGGCGACCGTCTGCCACTCGTAGGGGCTGTACTTGGTATCCACTGGTACCGAGACACGTACCCACTCGTACGGCACCCCCAACGCTTGGGCAGCGATCTGGGCCATCGCCGTAAAAGCGCCCTGGCCCAGATCTTGGGCGCCGATCGACACGTTGACCGTCGCGTCCTCATTAAAGCGCACGATGGCGGCGCTGCCCGGGTTGGGTGGCATAGCCGGCGCCTTCCACATGATAGCGATCCCTTTGCCCCGTTTCTTATGGGGCGCCGAGGCTGGCGCTGTCTCGCCCCAGCAGATCGCTTCGGTTACTTTGTCGATGCAGGCCACCAAATCGATCGGCGTCATCTCCATGCCGGTCAAGATGGTTTCACCGGACTTGACACAGTTGCGGCGGCGGAATTCGGCCGCATCCAGCCCTATCGCTTCGGCAAGCTGATCCATGATCTGCTCGATGCCCCAATGGATTTCGGGCATGCCAAAGCCGCGCATCGCGCTCCCGATCGGTTGGTTGGTGTAGACACAGTAGGAATCACCTTTGACGTTGGGGATCAAGTACGGGCCGGTGCACGAGTAGCCCGCCGCCCGGGCGATGTTTACGCCATAGTCGTTGTAGGCGCCTCCGCCAAAGTAGTACTGCGTCTCCATGGCCAACAGCTTGCCCTCGGCGTCGCAGCCGATCTTGGTCCGGGCTACCAGGCTCTGGCGCACCGACGTGCCGATGAATTCCTCTTCGCGCGTCATCCGCAGCTTCACCGGCCGCCCCTGCACCGCCTTGGCCATCACCACAGCGCAAACTTCCATAGAGATGCCCGCCTTGCCCCCGAACCCACCGCCCACGTAGGGTGACACGACGCGCAGGTTGCCGTGCGGGATATCTAGGCTCTGGGCGATCAGATCTCGCTGGGCAAAGGGCGACTGCGAACCGGTCCACAGCGTGACTTGGCCCGAGGGTTCCCACAGTCCGACCGCGATGTGGGGCTCGATCGGCACGTGCTGGATCTGCGGCAGGCGGAACTCACCTTCGACTACGGCGGCGCAGTGTGGCCAGGCCGCCTCGACCGAGCCCTTGCGCAGCTTAAAGTGTTCCGAAATGTTGGTCCCGGGCTGCGGAAAGATGAAATTGGCCACCTCATAGCTGCCCAGATCGGGGTGCAGCAGAGGCGCGTCTGGGCTCGCGCTCTCGACTGGATCGAATACGGCCGGCAGTTTCGCGTAGGTGACCTGTACGAGCCGGACCGCTTCTTCTGCTATCTCCTCGGTAGTCGCTACCACACCGGCCACCGGTTCGCCGACATAGCGGACCCGGTCGCGGGCAAAGATGGGACGGTCGATCAAGTACAGGCCGATATTCTTGGGTACGTCCGCCCCCGTCACCACCGCCCTGACGCCCGGCAGGTCCAGGGCGCGGCTGGTATCTACCGCTTGGATGAGGGCATGGGCATAAGGGCTGCGCACCAGCCGTCCGTAGAGCAGACCCGGAACCCGCGCTGCCGGCAGATCGTCGGCAAAGGTGGCCGTCCCGGTGACCTTTTCATACATATCGATACGCGGCACGCTCTTGCCGACCGGTTCCGACGTTTGCACATCCAATGGGTGCCGGCTCATCTTACTCCCCTCCCATCCGGGCCACTGCCTGGATTGCCTGGATAATGCGCACATATCCCGTACAACGACACAAGTTCCCGACCAGCGCCTCCTTGATCTCGTCCTCGGTTGGATGGGGATTGCGCTGCAGCAACGCCGTCGCCGTCATAAGCATGCCTGGTGTGCAGAAGCCACACTGCACCGCGTTGTGATCCATAAATGCCTGCTGGAGCGGGCTCAATTCGCCTTTGACGGCCAGGCCCTCGACCGTGAGGATCTCCCGTCCGTCGGCCTCGACGGCCAGCATCATGCACGAGTTCACCGGCTCGCCATCAACCAGCACGGTGCAAGCCCCACATTCGCCGGCCTCGCAGCCATTCTTGGTGCCGGTCAGGGCCAGCCTGTCGCGCAGCATCTGGAGCAAGGTCATATTCGACGGGATGTCCAGGCACTCCCTCTCACCGTTGACCGTGATCTCAATCGAATGGGTTGTCATGCTCGCCTCCTACCCTCGACTCCCCGATCGTAACTGGTTCCATACATCGCGTAGAGCCCGCAGCGTGAGGGTGCGTACCATAGCCTGCTGGTAGCCGGCCGTTCCACGGACATCCGTGATGGGGTTGGCGACCGCCTTTGCTTGATCCGCCGCCCGCACAAAAGCCTCCTCGCCTGGCTCTGCGGCCGCCAGGATGGCTTCAGCCTCCAGCGCTCGCAGCGGCACCGGTGCCACCGAGCCCAGGCCGATTCGGAAGCTGTACCCGTCTGCGGGACCATTGGCCTGGCCCTCGACGGCCACACCGACCAGCGACAGATCCCCTGATTTGCAGCGGCCCAGCTTGAGGTATCGGGCCGCAGTGCGGGCCCGCGGTCCTGGGAACCGGATCGCGGTCAGCAGTTCTGTGGGTTGGAGCGCTGTCCGCCCCGGCCCCACAAAGAACGCGCTGGCCGGCACCCGGCGGGTCCCTTCCGGGCCATAGAGATCCAGTTCACCCTCCAAAACCAGAACCGCGGGTGCCGTGTCGGCGCAGGGCGAGGCGTTGCATAGGTTGCCCCCGATCGTCGCCCGGTTGCGAATCTGGTAGGATGCCACCGCGCCGGCTGCCTGGCTCAGTAGCGGGTAGTGCTCCCGGATGTCCGGATGGCGTTCGATCTCATTCATCGTCACGGCGGCGCCCACCAACAGCCCCTCATCTGGATCGAACACAATCTGCCGCAGGCTGGGGATTGGCTTGACGTCGATCACCAATTGTGGCTGAAATAGATCGTCACGGAGCCCAGGAAGCAGATCGGTGCCGCCCATGAGCAGGCGGGCCTCTCCGCCGTATTCTTCCAGTAGGCGAACCGCCTCCTCAGGAGAGGTGGCGCGCACATAATCAAAACGGGGCAACCCGGGTCGGGCAAACATATCCTTCACCTCCTTGACTCACTCAAACGGGCCAGACCGGGACGGGCAGGCAGGGACCGCCTCATGGCTCCAAAAGAAAGGATTGCACGTGGCTCCAGATCAGAGCCAAGTGCTCGTTGAGGTCGTGACCCGCATCGACTTTCAGCAATTGTACCCGCTCCGCGAAATCCGCCGCGTATTGCTGGCTGTCCGCAACGGGCACCGACTCGTCCTGGCTGCCATGGATGATGAGCGTGTCGGCCGCGGGCGGTGCGGGCTCGGTGTAGCGCACGCCATCGGCCTCCAGATCGAAGCGGATGGGCAGTTCCCGATCGAACGCGGCATGCATGACGGGGATGGTTCCTGTCTGTTTCCATGTGTGCAGTTGCTCGGCGGTCATATCCCCAGATCGCCAGCGCAATAGCGGGGCCAGCAGGAGCATGCGCTCAACACCGCCATAACGATGGGCATAGTGTGTAGCCACCAGGCCGCCGAAGGAGCTGCCGATGATGGCTACCGTTTGCAGGTCATGGTCCAGTACATACTGTCGCAGGCGATTGATCAAGCCCGTGGTCGTCACATGCGCGAAATCTGTAGGGGTTGGGTTGAAATCCACGGCGTGGTAGGTCACGTGGGGCCGGTTGGCCAACCGTTCTCGAAAATAGTGTGCCTTGGTCCCGCGGGCCGAAGAGGCAAAGCCATGAAGGAACAAGATCGTCTGTTCTCCCATCAGGTCTCCCCTTCGCGTGTGCCGGTCGATGGCCTGCCAAGGTTGCGGCAGAGCAGTGACTACGCGCGGTGAACAGGTTGCGTTTCGCCCTTGATCAGATGATGTTCCGGTCTCTTAGCCCTTGGATGTCGTCCGGAGAGAAGTCCAGTAGCTCCCCAAGGACCTCTTCGGTGTGCTGACCCAGGGCCGGCGGCGGCCACCGCACTGCGGCCGGCGTGCCCGACAGCTTGTAGGGAAACCCGGGAAAGCGCACCGTGCCCGCGCTGAAGTGCTCCGCCTCGAGGACCATCTGCCGCGCCTCGGCCTGCGGGTGCTCAAATACGTCGGGTATGGTGTTGATCGGCGCGCAGGGCAGCCCCGCCTTCTTCAGTTTCGCCAACCACTCGTCCGCGTTCCGGGTTTGGAACGCTTGGTCCAAGATCTTCCGCAACGCCGCGCGATGGTCAAGGCGAGCGGTGTTATCCGCGAACCGGGGGTCGTCTTTCAACTCCGGTTGGCCGATGACCTCGCACAGGGTAGCCCATTGGCGCTCGTTGTTCGCCGCCAGCGCGAACCAGCGGTCTCGGGCCGGGAAGGCTTCGTACGGGGTGATGTTCGGATGTGCGTTGCCCAGGCGCCGGTGTTCCTGGTTCCCGACCAAGTAATTGGAGGCGACATTGGTCAGGAGGGCGGCCTGCGAGTCCAGCAGGGAAACGTCCACCAACTGCCCCTCCCCGCTGAGGTCGCGGGCCCGGAGCGCGGCCAAGATGGCCGTCGCGGCAAACATGCCCGTGTTGATATCGACGATGGGAATGCCGACCCGGAAGGGGGGACCCTCTTCCGGGCCCGTAACGCCCATCATCCCCCCCTCGGCCTGGATGATGAAATCATAGCCTGGCCGTTCGGCGTAGGGACCAGTGCGGCCATAGCCGCTGATGGAGCAGTACACCAGGCGCGGGTTCACCTCTTGCAGGGCCTCGTAGCCCAATCCCATGCGGTCGAGCGTGCCGGTGCGAAAGTTCTCCACCAGGACGTCGGACCTTTCCACCATGCTGCGGATGATGGCCTGGCCCTCCTCCGTTTTGAGGTTGACTGTCAGACTGCGCTTGTTGCGATTGGTGGACAAGAAATACGCCGACTCGCCGCGATACGGGCCGTACGGCTCCCCGACAAAGGGCGGTCCCCATCCCCGGCTGTCATCACCCCGTCCAGGTCGCTCGATCTTGAGCACATCGGCGCCCAAGTCCCCGAGCATCATCGTGCAGAACGGTCCGGCCAGGGCGCGGGTCAGGTCTACAACTCGAAGGCCATCCAAGGGCTGCATGAACGCCACCTCGTCTGAAATAGGTTGCGGGTTGCGTGGTACCCTGCGTGCACTACTCAGCAGGTCCTAAAGTCTTTTCGTCAAGCGATTGATCCGTTCCACGTGCTCCGGATCGTACGAATCGCCAAAGCGCGTCCGGGGCAGTTGGGCCTTGGACTCACTTACCCAAATTGCACTACTCTCTTTCGTTTTTGCTCGGGCAGAGTGACACATCTTTGGTCCCGTCCTGAATCCTAGACCTGAACCTGGCGAGTCAGCCGATTGACCTGCTCCAAGTTCGAGTCCATCTCCGAACCGCATCTTGGGCAGCTCTTCCTTGCACTCCAGACGAATATACCATCTTCTACTCACGCAAGACAATTGGCAAGAATACTGATTCTGTGTAAGCAATACCAGCCGGAACATCGAAAACAGGTCCGCTACCTTCTTGGGGCCTTGTGGGTTCATCAGAGGAGAGAATAAATCGCGTACCTGCTGAAGGATTGACCGCTGCCGTTACAAAGTATGCGCCTTCACCAGCATTCGCTGTGGACAGCAAGAAGGAAAAACTCCCGCTCCCGTCAATTGGTATAGTGCCAAGCGCGGTACCATTAACTGAAATGGCTGCTATAGCGTTGGCTGGAAAGTCACGTCCTGACAGAGTGAAAAAACTGCCGGGAGCGCCAGCGTCATAGTTGATGTCAAGCGCAGCGGAAGGGCCATACTCGTAAGCGCCCATATCACAGACCCCGTTGAATGGTCGTGGACGCCCATCCAAATCTGTCACGGGGCAGCCGACGTTAGTACCGCTATCGACGGCTGGAGAACTTGCTTGCAAATGCAAATCACCGTAATCATCGTCTATGCCGTCCCAATTGCCATCAGGGCCGGGGTCGGGATCACGGACGAAGAGCGGGTTATCGTCGATGTTATTTCCACCATCGGTTCCCAGCGCAGGATCCCAACTACCACTATCATAAGAATTCTGGATATCACTGTAGCTGATTACTGGTGTGCTACTATCATGATTGTAGATCTGGTTTCCGTAGCTGGCAGTATTGCCCCAGAGAATGGCATTGGTTAGCGTGGGACTGCTATTTCCGTTAGACATGCCACCGCCAGAGTAGTCAGCCGTATTGTTGGAGAAGGTCACATTGGTCAACACAGGAGTGTTGTGGTCGTTGGTTAGCCCGCCTCCGGTGTTTGAAGACAGGTTGCCTGAGAAAATCACATTGGTCAGCCTAAGTTCAGCATAGTAGGTAGACAGACCACCACTGCGGTGATACATCCCACCGCCGTGCTGTCCAGCGAAGTTGCCGAAGAAAGTCACATTCGCCAACGAAGGCTCGCTGTAGTAGTGGCTGTCCATCCCACCACCGTTACCGGTCTGTGCTGAGTTACCGGAAAAGGTCACATTGGTCAGCGTGGGGTCGCATTCATAGTTGCTTATTCCGCCACCGTCGAGGAAGGCCGAGTTGTCGGAAAAGATTACGTGGGTCAGTGTGTAATTGCTCGCGCGGTTTATCATCCCACCACCATCACCGTTCTGTGATGAGTTACCAGAGAAGATTCCATTAGTCAGCGTGAACTGGCTGCCCGAAGTCTGCATCCCGCCACCGCCCAGGGTGGCTGAGTTACTGGAGAAGGTCACATTCGTCAGCGTAGGGTCGCCATCACTGATACGCATTCCGCCACCCCGATCAGCCGTGTTCCAGGAGAAAGTCACATTCGTCATCGTGAAATTGCCAGAACCGAACATCCCGCCACCATCGGTAGCCGAGTTTCTGGAAAAGGTTACGTTGGTTAGCGTGGGATTGCTGTTGTACCGGTAGGACATCCCACCACCAGAGCCAGCCGCATTGCCAGAGAAGATCACGTTAGATATCGCAGGGGAACTATTCTCAATATGCATCCCACCACCTCGATCGTCGGGCCAACTACTATTATTGGCCTGTCCGGCAGTGATGAAAAAGCCGTCGACAAGGGCCGTCTCGGTCAAATAGTAGACGTAAACCACATGGTAGGCATTGTTGCCGACGATATGGGCAGTTGTAGTAACCACACCATTGGAATCAGTTGTATCGTTCTCGTCTATATCGCCGCTGAGAACGGTGACGTAGGTTTCCCAGTCGCGCTCGTTCCATTCATCCACCCCGCTGCCGGGGTCAAAACCGCCGTAAAGAGCAACGCCATCGGTTAGCACGAAGGTGCTGGCAATATCATCGTTGGTTTGCCCAAAGCCCTTGTCAGGATAATAAACCCCTTCGGCGACCCATATTTCAACGCCGCTGACAGCAAAGCTCAAAGCTGTCTGCAAATCATTGTAAGCATCGTCCCAAGACGAACCGGTCCCAAGTCCGACAGCGTCAGCATCAACGTAGATAGTGGTTGTAGCCTGAACAATCAGGGGATAGCCCAAAAATAGGGCCAGGAAAGCCAAGACTACTGGCAGAACGAATAAGAGATGTTCTTTGCGCATGGTTTCTCTCCTTCTCCGGGAGGCTAGACGGATCCAAACCTAAACGCGACGAGTCAGCCGGCTGATACTCTCCACGTGCGCCGGGTCGTAGCAATCGCCAAACTTTGTCTTGGGCAGCTCTGCTTTGCGGACCATCATCTCTTCGTACTCGTCATCCTCCACCATGGCCACACAGCGGCCGATCGAGGACTCGCCATCCACGAAGCGCCACGGGAAGAACCCGATGGTCGTCCGCCGGTTGACGAGCAGGTCGATCTCACCGCCTATGCACTCGGCGTGGATAATGTGATCGGGGAACATCTCGATGTGCATCAGTTGGTACTTGTCCGGCGTGAAGCGGTCTGCGAGCGTCGCACCGTACATCTGCTGAAAGACCTGGTCCGCCTCGGCTGCCTGCCTGGGCATCCAGTCGCGGATGATGGTGTTCATCGGGTGGTCGGCGCTGCCGCAGTCGACGCCGATCCACTTGATCTTTTTCTCTTTGCACCACAGCGAGAACTCGCGATCGGGGCCGGGATGCTGGACCATGTAGCGGATCTCATCGGCGTAGGGCATGTCCCAACCAAAGTGGTGGTAGCCCGTGTGGATGATGAGAATGTCGCCCTCGCGGATCTCAACGCGTTCTTCGATCATCTCGCCGGTATAGATTTGGTAGTCGCCGACGGCGTCGGATAGGTCGACCACCGCCCCCGGTCCTACCAGAAAATCGTTGAGTTCCAGTTGGGCGATGTCCTTGCCGGCGGTGAAGAAGTGGATCTCACCGTCCAGGTGGGTGCCCAGGTGGTTGGAATGGGTCAAGAGTTGCCCGTTTGCCCCGTTTGGCGCCAGTCGCTTAAAGTACTTTACCTGCAACGGCTCATAGGTGGGCCACGGCGGCGTGCCGATGCCCAGCGGAATGGTTAGGTCGATTAGCTTCATGTTGTGAACCTCCCAAAGATACTTACCTCGCTCTCGTTGCGAAAGTATACCATGGAGTGGCAAGACAAGCAAGGGCACAGTCTGGGCAAAGAGTGCGGTCGCCTGGTGACAGGGTCAAGTCCAGAATTCCCTGTAAAAAGCGCGGCCTGAGTCAAGCCGCGAGCCGCTGTTTCACGGGCCCTGCGGCATCCTGCATGCCATCTGGCAACAAGCCGAGTTCCCGTCGAAGAAGCTCAAGTTGTTGACGCTCGAACTCGGTCATCTTTACACCCTGCCAACGCTGACAGGCTCGCCACAGAGTGGCGAGAATCAGCTTGATGCAGCTCTTCTCTGTAAAGAAGCGTGGGGGCACTTTGGTGCGATGCCGCTCCTCCAGGAAGCTGCGTTCCAGCAGAATGGTGGTGCGGATACGTTTGTGGTGGACCGCCGGGCCGCCCAAGCACGCCATGCACGCTTCCCAGTCATCCTGGAACGACCTCATGGCCGAGAGGTATCGGCTCTGATATGCCTCCAGCACCTCAGCGGCGATGATCCTGGCCACCTGCTGATTTGGTGCATAATAGGCTGCTTGGATCAGGGCTTTGACCTCGGCCCGCGCACTGTCAGGGACCTTGTCCTGTACGTTGTGGATCTTGTGAGCCAAACAACGCTAGCGCAGGCTGTTGGGAAAGTCCTCCTCAACAGCGCGCATCAGCCTTGGCGCACCGTCAGTCGTCGTGAGTATAGGCGCCCGCCTTTTCGGCCAGGACAACAAAAGGGCGGGTCTCAGACCCGCCCTTGTATATCGCCATCTCTGCAACGGTCTGCACCAAACT
>JASFOV010000003.1:0-29798 GCA_050116355.1 Anaerolineae bacterium | reverse complement strand
TACCCGTTTGCGGCGCAAGAGCGTTTTCGGCGGCGAAGGCGTACAGCCGATGAAGAAGCTCTTGGCGGCAGAGTACACAGCATCAGCCACCGCCGTCCAAGGCACCTACCAGCTCCGGGTGGATGCGTTCGTCTTCCAAGAGGGGGACGACGTCGAGGCGGAGATGGTGCTCTATGGCCAAGTCCACGGTCTGGCGGGGACGGACCACCAGCGGCGGGACCTGATGATCGCCATGTTGTGGGGCGCGCCTATCGCCCTGGCTTTTGGCTTGGTGGGCGCAGTGTGCACTTCACTGGTTACGATGCTTATCGCCGGGGTTGGCGTATGGTTCGGTGGTTGGTTGGACACGTTGATCCAGCGAGTTGGTGAGGTGAATCTGATGCTGCCGGCACTGCCCATCGCTATCACCGTGTACTTGATCTATGCCAAGAGCATCTGGGTGATCCTCGGCGTAATGGTCTTGCTGAGCATTTTCGGCACCGCTCTCAAGAACTACCGGGCCATGTTCTTGCAGGTGAAGGAATCGGCGTACATTGAAGCGGCACGAGCATATGGCGCCAGCAACCGGCGCATCATCTTTCGCTACCTTTTGCCACGCATTGCACCGGTGCTGATCCCCCAACTGGTGATTATGATTCCAGGATATGTATTTCTGGAGGCTACATTAGCGTTTCTCGGCGTGAGCGATGTCTATCTGCCCACCTGGGGCAAGGTGATCAATGACGCACTCACGCACAACATCTTCCAAGGCCACTACTACTGGGTGCTCGAGCCGGTCGCCCTGCTGTTGCTGACAGGATTGGCCTTTGCCATGGTCGGGTTTGCCCTGGATAGCATCTTCAATCCGAGACTGAGGGAAATGTGACAAGAAACGCGTACCACTGCTGAATGTCGTATTTGCGGCCTCCGAGGTCCACCCGGGCCCCGCTGGCGACAGCCAGTCGGGTGTGACCTCGGAGGTTCGATCTGACGGGCAACGGGCGCCACCCGGTCACAGCAGGGAAACCTCATCGTTCCGGGTTCCGGACGAGAAACTAGGACGGCTGGACGGCTGGGGTTCACAGAGCAAGTTTGCAGCAGCCCGCATCTGATGGTATAATGCGGGCTGCTGGGTAGTCCGTTGTCCTGGCACTCGACAGGTGGATATTTCTGTCACGGAGCACCGGAGGCTCCGCCATGGCCCGTCCCCTGTGGGGACGGGCTGATTCGTTGCCACTTGAGTTTCTCCGACAGAAGACAGGCTTGCGGGCCACGGCGATGAGACCCAGGCTGCCAAAGCACTGGATCGCCCCGAGCACCTGGGGACACCAGCCTGCTGGGACCGCACCAATGCCTACTACCAGGAGCTGCAGGAATCATGATCTCACTGCCAACCAGGAGACAAGACGCTAGAGACGTGCTGGCCGTGATGGCTCAGGCGCGGGAGCAGGATGCCAAGTGGCGCCAGGGCAAGACCTGGAGCCTGGTCTTTCACGCGGGCGACGAGGTCACAGAGTTGCTCAAAGAGGCCTACACGATGTTCTTCTCCGAGAACGGGCTCAACCCGATGGCCTTCCCCAGCCTGAAAAAGTTTGAGGCTGAAGTCGTATCCATGACGGCTGGCCTGTTGGGCGGCGACGAGCAAACGGTGGGCAACATGACCACCGGCGGTACGGAAAGCATCTTGATGGCGGTCAAGACCGCGCGAGAATGGGCCAGGACAAAGAAGCCCGCTATTGCCAAACCAGAGATGATCCTGCCCATCACGGCCCATCCCGCCTTTGAGAAGGCGGCCCACTATTTCTCGGTACATCCGGTGCATATCCCGGTCCATTCGGATTTCCGAGCACACGCCGCAGCCGCGCGGGCGGCCATCACGCCCAATACCATCCTCATGGTCGGTTCCGCGCCATCCTATCCCCAAGGCGTGGTGGATCCCATCGCCGAGATGGCGCATGCCGCGCAAGCAGAGGGTATTCTGTTCCATGTGGATGCCTGCGTGGGCGGCTTCATGCTGCCCTTTGTACGCCAGTTAGGATACCCTGTGCCGGATTTCGATTTTCAGGTCCCGGGAGTAACCTCCATGTCGGTCGACCTGCACAAGTATGGGTACGCAGCCAAGGGAGCCTCCGCCATCCTCTACCGGACCCCGGCTCTGCGCCGTCACCAGTTCTTTGTATACACAGACTGGTCTGGCGGCATCTATGCTTCGCCAACCATGACCGGCACGCGGCCCGGTGGCGCCATCGCTGCCGCCTGGGCTGTGATGAACTACCTCGGGGAAGAGGGCTACCTAGAGATCGCCCGCACGGTAATGGATGCCGTGACGCGGCTGAAGGACGCGATCGAGGCCATACCGGGCATACAGGTGCTGGGCGAGCCAGCGATGAGCGTCCTGGCCATTGGCAGCGACCGCTTGAATATATACGAAATCGGTGATGAGATGAGCGTGCGTGGCTGGCACCTTGACCGGCAACAATCTCCGCCAAGCCTGCACCTGACTGTGACCCACGCCCATGCCGCTGTGGTCGATCCATTCCTGCGCGATCTTGGGGAGGCGGTGCGAGAAGCCAAGTCCTTCTCTCTCACCAAACTCTCCAACTCGGTCAAGGTCGGCGCAGTACGGGCAGCAGGCAAGTTGCTACCAGCGGACCTGATGAGCAGTTTGACCTCGCGCTCCTCATCGGTGACGGGTTTGAAAGGCGCCTCGGTACCCACGCGCTCGGCGGCCATGTACGGTATGATGGCTTCCCTGCCCAATCGGGGCGATGTGGATGAGCTCGTCCTCGATCTACTGGACCAGATGACACGAGTGGAGCTACCGCTAGAATCATTCTAGGACCACGAGGCGTCCATGACCGGTATGCTGATCGCCACCCTTGTCTTTTTCGCTGCCTTTGTGCAGAGCCTATCCGGTTTTGGCTTTGCCGTATTGATCATGCCGCTGGTCACGCTGATGCTCGGACTGCGCACCGCCGCTCCACTGGTGGCGGCTATCGCTTTGACAGTGTATGCGATCAATGTGTTGCGCTTTCGCCATGCGATCAACCGTGGCGAAGTCCTGCGCTTGGCGGCGGCTTCTGCCCTGGGCATTCCGGTAGGCATCTGGATCCTGTCCAGTCTGGATGAAGGGTTGGTGCAGCAGGTCTTGGGTTTGATGCTGATCACTTTTGCATTGTACAATCTGGTGCGCCCCGCTGGGCAGCGTGTCCTGTCGCGATACTGGGTGTACCCCTCGGGATTTCTGGCTGGCTGTCTGGGGGGCGCGTACAACACCCCCGGCCCTCCGGCCATTGTCTACGGTACGCTGCGCCGGTGGTCACGGGATGAGTTTCGGGCTGCACTCCAGACGCTGTTTCTGATCAATGCCACATTGGTAGTCGCATCCCACTTTTTGGCTCGGCATATGACCGTCCAAATACTCGACCTTTATCTCTATGCCCTGCCCGCATTGGGGCTGGGCATTTTCCTGGCCTCACGTGTCGATCGCAAAGTAAATCGCTATCATTTCCGCATCCTTGTCAACATCATGGTGTTGCTACTAGGTGGAGCATTATTGCTGAGGGTTGGGTGATGCAGCAGCGATCGCTGAACAAGACAGCGGTGCTCAGCAGAAATCAGATCCAGGAAGCCCTGCGCCTGGCGCTCTTGTGCTGTGCTCGCTGGCATCCAGGCACTGGGCCATTGTACCGGGACCTTCAAGAGTGAAAACACTGGTGCTGGACCTTTCGATTCCCCGAGTCGTCCTTACACGGCTGCTGGGCCGGGTTTGGCCAGGCGCCTACTTTGCGCGTACCGCCCCCCTCAAGCTGATCACCCTGCCAGACCCCCCTCTGCCCGGGTCAGAGTGGGTGCGGGTCGAGAACCGGTTGTGCGGCGTGTGTGGCAGCGACCTGCACCAGATCTTTGTCGACGCCGGACTGGATGTCGCACCCGTGGCCCTGCCCTCTCACCAGCGCGTCTACCTGGGCCATGAGATGGTCGGTCAGGTCACCGAGATCGGCCCAGAGGTTGCCGGTTTTCAGCCGGGCGACCGGGTGGTACGCTGGGGCCGGGCTGAGGACTGCCGGGCCAGGGGGCGAAAGGATCTTTGTCCTGCCTGTGCCCGAGGGCACCGGGTCCTGTGCCAGGTTGCCTCCGAGCCGCGATCGGATCCACCCGTCGGGGGTGGCTTTGGTGATGAGTTTGTCACGCCGGCTGCCACCCTGCTGCCAGTTCCATCCGGGCTGAGCAACGAACAAGCGATCTTTACCGAACCGCTGGCGGTCGCCATCCACGCTGCGTGGCGACGCCCGATCAAGCCCGGCGAGAAGGTACTGGTACTCGGTTGCGGCACGATTGGCTTCCTGCTGATCCAAGTCATCCGCGCACTGCAACCGGACTGCCAGATTGCGGCTTTGGCTCAGTTTCCCTGGCAGGCCGAGATGGCCAGCACCTTGGGGGCCGACCAAACGTTCCTCTCCAGTGAGGACGGCTACGCACAGACAGTCCGGCTCACAGGCGCCCACCTCTACGAGGGGCAACCAGGAAATCGCATGTTGCTGGGTGGGTTCGACCTCATATTCGATGTGGTGGGCCAGGAAGCGACGCTGAACAACGCTCTCCGTTGGGCCCGGGCTGGGGGCACGGTCGTCCTAGTCGGTGTGAACCTGCACCGCATGAAACTAGACCTGACACCAGTCTGGTACCAAGAGGTGGATCTTCTGGGCGCGATCGGCCACGATGTAGTCATCTGGCAAGGCGAATCGCTCTCCACATTTGAGTTGGCCATGCGCTGGATGCTGGCCGGCACGGTCGACACCGGATCCCTGTTGACACACTGCTTCCCGCTGTCCGAGTACCGGGAAGCGTTTGCCGTGGCGATGGATAAGCAGAAGCACCGATCGGTCAAGGTCGGGCTGGACATCCCTCAAGGAGGAATCCCATGACGAGCATCGCATTGAGCCCCCCAGCTACCCGTCGAGAACGCTGGGCCTGGTACCTGTATGACTTTGGCAACTCGGCCTACGCTTCGGTGATCTTGCTGGCCGTCTATTCGGCCTACTTCCAAGGACAGGTCGTCGGTGGCGCCGAGGGCTCCCGTCTATGGGGCTTGGCGGTTGGTATCGCCATGCTGGTTGTGGCGGTGATCTCGCCCGTGCTGGGCGCCATTGCCGACTTTTCCGGGTCCAAGAAACGATTTCTCTTCTTCTTCACGGTGATGGCCTGTGTATTTACGGCCAGTCTCTTCTTCGCTAAGCCAGGCGCCGTGGCTTTGGGCATGGGCCTATTCATCCTAGCCGAGATCGGGTATCGCGCCGCCCAGGTCTTTTACAACGGGCTCTTGCCCGAGATCGCAAGGCCCGAGGAAATGGGACGGGTATCGGGCTATGGCTGGGCCATAGGAACAGCCGGCGGTGTCATCTGCTTGCTCCTTATTCTGCCCCTGATCATGTTTCTGGGTGACGCGTTTGCCGACGATACGCTGATCGTGCGCCTGACACTGGTCATCACCGCAGTCTTTTTCGCAGTCTCAGCCATCCCGATCTTTCTATGGTTGCGCGAGCGTGCTCGAGGCACAGAACTGCCGGCCGGCGAGAACTATGTGAGCGTTGCCCTCAAGCGCCTGTGGAAGACGATCCACACCGCCGGGCAGTTCCGGGAATTCGTCATCTTTATCATCGCCTTCCTTGTGTATAATGACGGGGTCATCATGGCCCTCGACTTTGCGGCCATTATCGGCGCGGTGCTCTATGGTATGGACCAACAGACCCTGATCATCTTTATGATCATTGTCCAGATCACCAACGTGGTCGGAGCCTACGTCTTTGGCCTGCTGGTAGACCGCATAGGCGGGAAACGGTCGCTGGTGCTGGCGTTACTGATGATGATCGGCATCGTCATCTGGCTGTACTTTAACCAGAGCCTCACTGGCTACTTTTTCATCGGGGCGGCTGCCGGAGTGGCCATGGCCGGCGCCCAGTCGGTGAGCCGCACAATGGTGGCTATCTTTGCGCCGCCGGGCCAGAGCGCCGAGTTCTATGGCTTTTTCGCTGTTGTGGGCCGGACATCGTCCTTCATTGGACCCGCGGTCTATGGACTGATCGCTGCCGAGGCCGCCCTTTGGTACCAGGCACAAGGGGCAAGCACAACTGCAGCCGAGCAGTCGGGCCAGCGTCTGGCCATCCTATCCATCGTGGCCTTTCTCGTTGTCGGCCTGGTGTTGCTCACGTTCGTCAATGAGGGCAAGGCCCGCAGGTCTGCGATGCAGGCCAGCGAGGAGATGGTGGTCGGCTAGTGTTTCGCGGCGACAAGCGCGACCCTCTACAAGAACGCCGACCGCGGGTACATGGATTCTCAGGTGGCCAGATAGGGCCACCCGCATCAGGAGACCTCCGTGACCAGCCTTGACTACCAGCCACAGCCGATGGAATTCGGCATCAACTACTCTCAGGCGGCCGCAGAGCTCCTGGCTGAGGGCCGGGTTCAGATCGATCGTTTCAAGTGCCCAGCGTGGCCCGACCTGATCGCTGCCGTGGGCAGAATACACCCGATTTACGTACACTTTCCACTGCGAATCGGTGCCGGCACCGGTACCGCGATCGACACCGAGACGCTGAAGCCTGTCAACTGGCAACGGGTCAGGAGCCTGCTCCATGAAACAGGCACGGTACACGTCAATGTCCACCTGGCACCCCTAGTCAGTGATTTTGACCAGATCCCGCCAGATTCGCTCGAGCGCCAGCACCGGGAGATTTTGCTCCAAGCCATGCTTCAAGACGCCCGGGCCGTGGTTAAGGAGTTCGGACCCGAGCGGGTGCTGATCGAAAACGCTGACCCTGGCAGTGGGCAGATCCTGCACGGCGCCCTACTTCCTGAAGTCATCCACCAGATCATAGAGGAGGTGAACTGCGGTTTTCTGCTGGACATCTCTCACGCCCGTCTCGCAGCGCGCGCCTTGGATCTTGATGCACACGAATACCTGACCCGGCTGCCAACCAACCGTACTCGCGAAATCCATCTGGCCGGCATCCAGCCCCTGGCCGGACGCTGGCTGCGGCTTCTGCGCCAGGCCGAGCTGGACCAGAAGAGACGCAAGTGGTTCTCTGGCCCGCTGCTCGATCACTTGCCATTGACCGAGGATGACTGGCGCTTCTATGCACAGTCAACGCAACAGTTGCGCGCCGGCGCATGGGGACAACCCAGCATTGTGACCTTCGAGTACGGCGGTGTTGGTCGCCTCTGGGAACTCTTTACGGACAAGGCCATCCTGGCGGAACAGATTCCCCGCCTGCGTACTCTGGTCCTTGAGAATCAATTCCACAAAGGAGAAGATACACGATGACGATCCCTCAGATCATGATGGGACCCCAAGGCCCTCAGGTCTCCCGGTTGGCGCTTGGTCTGTGGCGTCTGGCAGACTGGGACCTGACCAAGGCCCAGATCCTTGACCTGCTACGGGCCAGCCTGGACCTGGGCATCACCACTTTCGACCACGCAGACATCTATGGCGACTATCGCTGCGAAAAGATCTTTGGTCGCGCTCTGGCCCTAGAGTCAGCGCTGCGAGAGAAGATGCAGATTGTCACCAAGTGTGGCATCAAACTGCTCTCGCCTAACGGCCCAGCGCAGACCATCAAACACTACGACACAGGGTACGCGCACATCACCGCCTCTGTCGAGCACTCGCTACGGGTACTGGGGACAGACCGGATCGACCTACTGCTCATCCACCGGCCCGACCCACTAATGGACCCCGACCAAATTGCGGAGGCGTTTGGCGCGCTGCGTCAAGCAGGCAAGGTCCTGCATTTCGGTGTCTCCAATTTCAACCGATCCCAGTTCGCACTGCTGGCGTCACGACTCGACTTCCCCTTGGTCACCAACCAGATCGAGCTGTCTGTGTTGCACATGGATGCGCTCCACGACGGCACCGTGGATCAATGCCTCCAAATGGGCATCGCGCCCATGGCTTGGTCGCCGTTGGGCGGCGGAGCCATATTCCGGTCCGACCTCAGGCAAGCCAAACGCGTACGAGAGGCACTCCAGACAGTGGGCGAGGAAGTGGGAGGCGCTTCGCTTGACCAGGTGGCGCTGGCTTGGATCCTGGGCCATCCGGCACGCATCGTTCCCATTGTAGGGACAGGCAAACTGGAACGCATTCGATCGGCCGCGGGCGCTACCGCGCTCGAACTGAGCAGGGAGCAGTGGTTCAGCATCTGGAGCGCGTCCGCAGGTGGCCCCGTGCCCTAGGGATCCGCCCTGGGAGCCAGTTCTCCCGTAACCCCATTTCATCGAAGAAGGAGAGAACACAATGACAGAGATTACTGGTGGCGAGCTGTTGCTCAAATGCCTGCAGGCAGAAGGGGTGAGGGTCCTGTTCGGCATTCTCGATGGAAGCTTTAATCCATTTCTGGCCAAGCTGGACGAGTACGGCATGCGCTTTGTCAATCCGCGCCACGAAGCGGCGGCCGCCCACATGGCCGAAGCCTACGCGCGGATCGAGGGCGAGCCGGCTGTCGTGATCGGCGGTATTGGTCCGGGGGCAGCCAATATGGTCTCGGGCATCGTGACCGCCTACGCGGAGGGTAGCCCACTAATCGTGCTCAGCAGCCAGCGCCGGCGCAACATCATCTATCCAGACCGCGGCGGTTCCTTCCAGAATGTCGATCTGTTAGGGCTCTACAAGCCGGTGACCAAGTGGAGCGCGGGGGTGCGCCAGTGGCAACGCCTGCCCGAACTGATCCGTCGCGCCTTTCGCGAGGCGACAAGCGGCCGGCCCGGCCCGGTCTACCTGGAGATTCCCGAGGACATCACCCGGGGCACTGGCGATCCCGAGACTGTCGAAATCTGGTCCCCCAACCAGTACCGGGCCCGTCAATTGGGCGCTGGAAGTGCAGAACAGATTGAACAGGCCGTCGAATTGCTCGCCACAGCGGAGCGCCCACTATTGCACGCCGGCGTAGGCGTATCATGGGCCGCGGCCTGGGAACCATTCGTAGCCCTGGCTGATCACCTATCGGCGGCTCTGACCACCAGCTTGGCTGCGCGCGGGGTTGTACCAGAGGATCATCATCGCTACTTCCACCCTTTGAACCGCAACGCCCTGGAAGCAGCCCGCACTGAAGCGGACGTCGTGCTGGCAGTGGGCAGCCGTCTAGGTGAGTTGGAAAACTGGGGACGGGCCCCCTCGTGGGGCAACCCCGCGGTTCAGAAGTTGATCCAAGTCGATGCCGATCCAGCAGCCATCGGTCTCAACCGGCCGGTGGATGTGCCCATCGTGGCAGACGCACGACCGGCGTTGCAGGCCTTGCTGTCTGCGCTCCAAGAACGGATCGCCCCACGCGAGGAGCACGCCGCTTTCGTCAAATACCGGGAGCTGACCCAGGAATGGCAGGAGCAGATCCAGGCCTCGCTCCATGCGGACGAGGGCCAGATCAATCCCGGTCGCCTGGTGCAGACAGCCCGGGCGTTCTTCCCGCCTGACGCCATCACCGTCATGGACGGAGGCAACACGAGCCTGTGGACGGCTTGCTTCAATCCCATCCTCGCCCCGCGCAGCTACGTCTACACCGCCAAGTTCGGCCATTTGGGTACGGGTCTGCCATACGCTATAGGCGCCAAGCTGGCCGCACCCGATCGGCCGGTCTATCTCATCACCGGCGACGGCGCCTTGGGATTCAACATTCAGGAATTCGAAACGGCCCGGCGATACGGCGCCAACATCATCGCCATCGTAAACTGCGATCGGGGCTGGGGCATGGAACGGTCGTCACAGCTGTTTGCCCAGCTGGGTGAGACGATCGAATGCGATTTCTATCCCGGGGCGCGCTATGATCTTGTCGCCCAGGCATTCGGCTGTCACGGAGAGCTTGTGGAGGATCCCGAGCAGCTTGAGCCCGCTCTGGAGCGCGCTGTGGCCTCGGGCAAGCCGGCGCTGATCCAGGCCATGGTTGAACCGATGAACAACCTAGCCCCGCCCGGCTTGTTGATGTTCGGTTCGATGGTTTACCGCGCGGATGACTAGGATATTCACCATGGATAGACTTACGAACAAAGTGGCCATCGTCACCGGCGCAGGACGCCAAAGCGGCATCGGGGCTGCGGTGGCCCGGCGACTGGCCCAGGATGGGGCCCATGTCATCGTCGGTGACATCTGCGCGCCCCCGACCGACTTGCCCCATGCCGGCAGTGGCCAGTGGGAGGAACTGCAAGCGATTGCCGATGACCTCCAAGCACGGGGTGTACGATCCCTACCAGTGCGCGTCGACGTGACCAACGCCGCTTCGGTACAGGCACTGGTGGAGCAGACCCAAGACGCTTTCGGTCACCTGGATATTCTGGTGAACAATGCTGGAGCAGCTATTGGTCCGGCACCGGTCCTCGAAATGGCCGAAGAAGCCTGGCGGCGGACGCTCGAGATCAACGCTACCGGTACGTTCCTGTGCTGCAAACTTGCCCTGCCGCTGATGATCGCCGGAAAGCAGGGGGGCCGCGTGATCAACATCTCCTCCCTGGCCGCAGTAAAGCCCAAGCCCTACGTTTCCGCCTACGCCGCGGCCAAAGCCGCCATCGTGGCGTTGACCCGCTCCCTGGCGCAGGAGGTAGCCCAGTTTGGAATCACGGTAAATGCAGTGTTGCCCGGCGACGTCGACACAGCCCTAAAGCAATGGGGGCTTCAGTTGGAAGCCGTCGCAAACCAGCAATCCTATGACGAGGTTCTGGCGGCAGCCATTGCCAAGGTGCCGCTGGGCCGCTTCGGCATCCCCAAAGACGTAGCGGACCTTGTCGCCTTCCTGGCGTCCGGCGAAGCCAGTTTCATCACTGGACAGGCGTACAACCTATCGGGCGGCCGCGAACTGACCTAAACGAACGGCACGATCGGGGGTCAAGAGCCGCTTATGGCCTTGCGGCTGCAACTGAGAGACGCGCCAGATCAACGAGGAGCTGCACATGAAGAGAAAGATTGCCGCCCTGATCTTGGTCGCCTTGCTGGCTGTGGCCACTTGGACCTTCTGGCCCGAGTCCGCACAGGTCCGAGGCCTGGACCAGGCCGGAGCCGGCTATGATGTGCGTATCCTGCGCGACAGCTGGGGGGTGCCCCACATCTTTGGCGCAACGGACGCCGATGTGGCGTATGGGCTGGCCTACGCCCATGCTGAGGACGATTTTTTGACCATCCAGCAATCCCTGCTGGCCGCCCGCGGTCAACTGGCTGCGGTGTACGGCAAAGATGCAGCACCCAATGACTATATGGTGCATCTGCTCCGGATCTGGGACGTCATCGACGCCAACTATGCCACGGAGTTGAGCCCGCAGGTACGGGACCTCTGCGAGGCCTACGCCGCGGGTCTCAACCGTTATGCCGCGCTTCACCGCGGGGATGCCCTGCCGGGGCTCTTTCCAGTGACAGGCAAGGATGTGGTTGCCGGCTCCGTGCACAAATCGCCTCTCTTCTTTGGCCTAGATCGGCAGTTGAGCGAGCTGTTCCAGTCAGAGAGAGCTCAGCCAGTTTCAACGCACAAGGACAATGGCGGATCGAATACCTTTGGCATTTCCCCACTGCGCTCAGCGAACGGAGAGACCTTTCTGGCCGTCAATTCGCACCAACCATGGCAAGGTCCCGTCACCTGGTACGAGGCTCATCTGCACAGCGACGAAGGTTGGGATGCTGTGGGTGGCCTGTTTCCAGGCATGCCGGTGATTACGCACGGTCACAATCGCCATCTGGGCTGGGCCTTTACTGTAAACCGGCCTGACCTTGTCGACGTATATGTGCTCGACGTGAATCCAGACAACCCCAACCAGTATCGGTTTGATGGTCAGTGGCTTGATCTGGAGGTGCGTCCCGCGCCGATCCAGGTCAAACTACTCGGCCGGCTGAAATGGACGGTCACGGAGGAAGTATTGTGGTCGGTCTATGGTCCGGTGCTGCGCCAGCCACACGGGACCTACGCGCTGCGCTACGCTGGGTTCGGCACAGTTGGTATCTACGAGCAACTCTACCGCATGAACAAGGCACGCAACCTGGATGAATGGCGCACCGCGATCCAGATTCAAGGATTGCCCATGTTCAATGTCGGCTATGCGGATGAGCAGGGCAACATTCTGTATCTCTACAACGGCCTGCTCCCACTGCGGGCCGAGGGCTATGACTGGTCCCTGTACGTGCCGGGCGATACGTCAGAGACACTGTGGACCGGGTATTTGCCCTTTGAACAGTTGCCACAGGTGCTCAACCCGGCTTCGGGTTTTGTCCAGAACTGTAACAGCTCTCCCTTCCAGACCACGATGGGTCCAGAGAATCCCCGGCCTGAGGACTATTCGCCCACCCTGGGCATCGGTACGAGCATGACCAACCGAGCCTGGCGCGCTCTGGAGCTGTTCAGTGGGGACGAGTCAATCACGGAAGAGGAATTCACTGCCTACAAGTACGATATGGCCTATTCCAGGCAGGGAGACATGGTGCGTTACCTGGATGCGATACTGGCAGCACCGCTGCCCAACGATCCTGACGTCCAAGAAGCTTTGGACTTGGTTCGCAACTGGGATATGCGCGCCGGTCCCGATAGCCGGGCCATGGGTATCGTGATCTGGACCCTCCAGCTCCTTGAGTTCCCCGAGCCGGGAGAGATCAAACCCAATGACCTCGCTGATGCGTTCGTCGAGACGGTGAATACCTTCAAGGAGCATCACAGCCGGGTGGACATCCCCTGGTCCGAGATCAATCGCTTGCGACGAGGAGAGCTTGACCTGGGCTTGGGCGGCGGCCCGGATCTCTTGCACGCTGTCAGCGGGGAGATGCAGGAGGATGGCCACCTGCTGGGCCAGCAAGGGGATTCGTATGTGCTCTTGGTGACATGGGACGCCGAAGGCCACGTACACTCGCGCAGCATCCATCAGTACGGCAGCGCCACTCTCGATGAATCCTCTCCCCACTATGCCGACCAAGCGCCGCTCTATGCCAACCGCCAGCTCAAGCCGATCTGGCTCGACGAAGCCGAGATTCGCGCCCACCTGGAGCGCGAGTACCGTCCCGGAGAGGAACTCGACCCCTAAAGCGCTGATACGCGAGACCCAGCCGACGGCCCACACCGGGCGCCGGGCTGGGTCCCGAACAGGATGTTTCATATGTCCCGTTGGAGACGAAGCGCTTTTGACATACGGATCACGGGATGATATACTGACCCCGTTGCCGGGACCGGGCAAACGCACCATAGCCACCAGCTGCATAGGAGAAGGAGAATGGAGAAACTACAGTACCTCAGCCCAGAGTGGGCCCAAGAGGCCGCCGATCGTCTGAAACGCGACCTCACACCGGACAAGATGAAACATCTCACCTCGTCGATGTTGACGGTCTATACCGACTGTCCGGATGGGCTCGATCGCGCCGTTTACTACCGGGTCCTGGATGGCGTGGTTGAGGAAGTCTCGCTGCAAGAAAGGGACCTGCCTGACGCTGAGTTCACTATCACCAGCGATTATGCGACATTCGCCCGAATCTCTCGGGCGGAGCTAAAGGCACGGGCCGCGTTGATGTCGGGCAAGATGACGCTCAAGGGGAATCTGGTCAAGGCCCTCAGGCTTTCGCCGGCGGTCGACCGCCTGAACGAGGTGCTGGCCACCATCCCGACCCGCTATTGATCAGGAGGCGGCGATGTGTGAAGATACTGCCAATCCACGCGATCCGTATTATGTCGACTTTGCCCAGAGAGTGCGGGACATCCAGACAGTCATGGCCGGGCAGGGCTTGGACGCCTACATCGGCTCGCGCTTGCGCACCATGTCCTGGACGGTGGGCGCGTTCTGCCCCTGGCGTTCGTTCGTGGTGATCCCGCCCGAAGGCCTGCCCACCGCGGTCACGTTTGTCATCGATGCGGCCCGAGTTGCCGATGATTCTTGGCTGGACGAAGATCACGTGCTGGGCTACGGCCCCATGGGCGGCCAGGATCAGATCTCCGTTCTTTCCGATCTAGTCAAACCCCATCTGGCCAGCGGCAAGGGGGCAATCGGCATAGAGAGCGGGATGGCCACCTATCTCCCCGAAGGCAATCTGACTCAGTATGAGTACGAATCCCTGGCGGGGGCACTGCCCGATGCCCAGTTGGTCAACGCCCATGGGATTGTGGACCGGCTGTCGCTCATCAAGGACGAAGGCACGATCAACCGTTTCCGCAAAGCGTCATGCATTGTCGATCTGGGCCATCAGGCGGTCTATGATGCGATCAAGGACGGTGGCTACCAGGGCATGACCGAGACCGAGATCGCCGGCCTGGCCGCGTACGCCATGCGCAAGGCCGGTAGCGAGTGGGAATGGTCCTTTACGGGGGGCAACGAGATCGCCTCGGGCTACCGCACCGGCCTGGCAGCGGGCGCCTGCACCCCGGCCACCAGGCGGGAGCTGCAGCTTGGCGAGCCACTCATGGTTGATCTGCACGCCATGTTCAAACTAGGGTTGGGCGACCATGCTCACAACTACTTGCTCGCCCCAGCCACGCCTCGCCAGCGATGGCATGCCAAGAATTATGTTGACCTGGTTCAGCTGTGCCTCGAAACCTACGGGCCGGGGGTGACCCCCTCCAGCCTGGCTGACGAGATGCTGGATTTCTGCGAAGATGGCGGCTTTGCCGAGTACATGGTACCCGGCTTTGAACACGGGATCGGCATGATGGGCGACGAATGGCGCATCGGACTCAATGAAGGCCCCTTTGCCTACTGGACCGATCCCAACCACGAATACCAAGCCGGGGAACTGATCATCTGCGCCATGCAGTACGCCTGCCCCGAAGAGAACATCGGCTTCCGGTACGAGAATCCGCTCTTGATCACAGAAGAAGGCTGCGAAGTTCTGTCCAAGTTTCCCTTGGCCGTCGAGGAGATCTAGAAATCCTACCAGGAACCGAGGAGGCGATCCATATGCTCAAAGATTTGGTCCGCAAGAACCGCAGTTATCGACGCTTTCACCAGGAGCACAGCATCGACTGCGACACGCTCCGGGGACTGGTCGATTTGGCCCGTCTGTCCGCTTCCGGTGCCAACCGGCAGCCGCTCAAGTACATGCTCTCGTGCGACGCCGAAACCAATGCGCGGATCTTTCCTGCTCTGGGTTGGGCGGGCTATTTGAAGGACTGGTCCGGGCCAGCCGAAGGCGAACGGCCGGCCGCGTACATCATCATTCTGGGCGACACCACCCTCCGGCAGGGCTTTGGCGTCGATCCTGGTATCGCGGCCCAGAGCATCCTTCTGGGCGCCACAGAGCAGGGGCTGGGAGGATGTATGATTGCCTCCATCGACAAGGGCAAATTGACCAAAGCCCTTGGCATCCCAGATCGCTACCAGATCCTGCTGGTTCTGGCATTGGGCAAGCCCAAAGAGACAGTGCAGATCGATCCGGTTGGGCCAGATGGCGACATCAAGTACTGGCGAGATGATCAAGACATCCACCATGTACCCAAGCGTGCCTTGGATGAGCTCATTCTGGAATAGCGCCTTCGGGAGTACCTGGTGACCCCAACCTCCGATGGCCTGAGCCGTCACCAGCATCGTGAGCTTACGCTGCGATTCGCCCGCACCTCGGGCCTGCGCGAGGAACAGGCTGTCAGTGAAACAGATACGCTCGACCATCCTCACCAGCTGCACCAGCGGCAATTTAGATACAAGGGCAGTCCCTAGTGACCTCAACGCGACGTAGTCAGATCATTGGCGTCGTTCTGGTAAATGTGGCCACTTTGACCTGGGCGACCAACATGACCCTCGCCCGCTGGCTGCGCGCCGACATCGGGCCCATCACTCTGGCCGCCGCCCGGTTTGCCATCGCCGCCGTACTCTTTGTTCTGTTGCTCCAGCGGCGCCCCGCCGCCGAGCGGCAACTGGGCCGGGACCGATGGCTGCTCGTAGGTATGGCCATCAGTGGCGTGGTACTCTTTAGCCCCACCCTCTACCTCGGTCTGCGGTTTACAACGGCGGTCAGCGCCACACTGATTAACAGCTTCGGCCCGCTCGTCACCGGGCTGCTGGCGGCTGTGCTGATCCACGAACCGATGTCCCGGCGGCAGATATCCGGCGCGATCGTTGGATTGCTGGGCGTCGCCAGCCTGATCGCCGGCACCGCCAACGCCAGCCTCCAGCAAACTAGCATCAACATCGGCGACCTGATCGTGCTCGGCGCCGTGACACTCTGGGCACTGTACTCGGTCCTGGGCCGGCGGGTGATGCACCACCGATCCGCCCTATCAGCCACCGCCTTCTCCGCCTTTCTTGGCCTGCCCTTCCTCCTGCTGGGCGCGGTTTGGGAGATTCAGACCTTACCCCCCCGGCTTGGCCCCCAGTTGGTGATCGCGATCCTATACATCGGCGTTGCGCCGACTGTGGTCGGTTTTGTCTCCTGGAATGAAGGGGTACGCCGTCTGGGTTCCAGTGGTGCCATGGTCTTTTACAATACATTGGCGCTCTACGGCGCCTTGTTGGGTTTCTTGCTGCTCGACGAGTCCATCGGGCTGGCTCACTTGGTGGGTGGGGCGCTGATCATTGGTGGTGGGCTCTGGGCCGCCCTGGGGAACTTGACACAGCCCAAGAGCAATGGTAAAGTGAGAGCCGGTCAATCTGGGACTGCACGCAACCAGGAAACCCAACAGGTTGCCGGTGGGCCGTCACCCACCGCGCCTGTCGAAAAGGAGCTCGCCGCCATGGTCCAGCGCCGCATCGAACCAGGTCCCGGTCAGGAGTCTGTGTGGGATTACCCGCGTCCGCCACGGATTGAGGCCACGTCACGGCACATCCGTGTGATGTTTGGCGGTCAAGTCATCGCTGACACACACGCAGCCAAACGTGTGCTGGAAACGAGCCATCCGCCAGCGTACTACATTCCGCCACAAGACATCAGAATGGAATACTTGGAGCGCACGAAGCACTCTTCGTGGTGCGAATGGAAGGGCCGTGCCCGCTACTACACCGTGACGGTCGGCGACTCCCAGGCGACCAACGCCGCTTGGTCCTACTCCCAGCCTGTACCGGCCTACGCGGCCATCGAGGACTATGTAGCTTTCTATCCCCAGAAGATGGATGCCTGCTTCGTAGACGGCGAAGAGGTCCGTCCACAGCCCGGCGGCTTCTACGGCGGATGGATCACGGACGATATCGTTGGCCCATTCAAAGGAGGGCCGGGGACCGCAGGCTGGTAGCTGGCATACAAATGACCACAGAGATTGCGCTTACGCTCGCCATCATTGTTGCCGCGCTGGTGCTCTTTGCCACCGAGAAACTCCGGGTGGATCTGGTTGCGCTGCTGGTCCTAATATCGGTTGGAGTACTCGGCCTCATCAGTCCCGAGCGGGTCTTTGATGGCTTTGCCAACTCGGCGGTGGTCACGGTATGGGCGGTCTATATCGTGTCCGGCGGCCTGTTCAAGACCGGAGTCGCGGACGCGATGGGCCGCAGCATTCACCGATTGTCGGGCGACGGGGAAACCCGCCTCATCGCCACGATCATGGCCACCTGCGGAGTGATCTCGGCATTCATGAACAACGTCGGTGCCACCGCCATGCTCATGCCCGCTGTGGTCGGTATTTCACGTCGAACCAAGATCGCCGTGTCGAAGCTGCTGATTCCCCTCTCATTCTCGTCGCTCTTGGGCGGCTCAATGACCCTGATCGGCACGCCGGCCAACATTCTGGCCATGGGCATCCTCGCCGACCGGGGACTTCCGACGCTCGGTTTTTTTGAATTTGCGCCGATAGGCATTGTCGTCCTGATTACCGGCATCCTGTATATGGTCCTGATCGGCCGCCGCCTGCTGCCAGTGCGCCAGGGGGCACAGGGCCCTACGGCTGTCTACCGCCTGCGGCAGTATGTCACCGAGATACGCATAACGGACACAAGCGAGCTCGCCGGGGACACGCTCCTCCAGTCCCGCCTCGGCCAAAACTATGACTTGACGGTGCTTGCCATCGAACGCAATGGCGCAAGCCTGTCACCCATCGGACGAGAGACCCAGATTCAGGCCGGCGATCTGCTCACCATCGAGGGCTCGGCCGATGCGCTCGTTGCTGCCCGGACAGCCCTGGGCTTCTCCATTGAGGCTGAACGGAGACTGGAGATCGAGCGTTTGGAGCCAGGAGACGTGCAACTAATCGAAGCCACACTGGCCCCCAACACCGGCCTGGTGGGCCGCACCTTGCGGGATATCCGCTTCCGCGATCAGTATGGCTTCACGGCTCTGGCCATCTGGCGACAGGGCGCGGCGATCACCAAGAAACTGCGCGACGTACCTCTACAATTCGGGGACGCCTTGTTGCTGCAGGGCCCTCGACACCGGGTGCGACAGCTCCAAGAAGGCACCGAATTCCTGGTCCTAGAACCGGTGGAGGTCCAGCACTTGCGACGCGCCAAGGCCCCAATCGCCGTCGGAGCTTTGGCCTTGTCCATTGGCTTGGTGGTGTTTGCGGGGTTTCACATCTCCCTAGCAATGGTGATTGCCGCGGTGATCATGATCCTAACCGGCTGCTTGTCTATCGAGGAAGCGCACGAGAGCATCGATTGGCGGACGGTGTTCCTGGTGGCTGGCATGTTGCCCCTGGGCATGGCCATGGATGCCACAGGAACGGCACGGTACCTAGCCGACATTATGCTCGACGCGCTGGGCAGCTATGGGCCCATCGCGTTGCTCGTCGGGACGTATCTCTTGGCGGCGCTTGTCACCCAAGCCATGTCCAATGCGGCGGCCATGGTCCTGATCGTGCCCATCGCCGTGGATACGGCCCTGGGACTAGGGGCCAATCATATTACTTTCGCGATGGCCGTAGTCATTGGCGGCGCGACCAGCTTTCTGTCACCCGTGGGGCACAAAGCCAACGTGTTGGTCTTTGGTCCGGGGGGATATCGTTTCTTTGACTATGCGCGCGTCGGCGCCCTGCTGACCCTCGCCCTCCTGATCGTGTCTATGATCTTCCTACCGCTGATCTGGCCGCTCTTTCCCTAAAGCAAGGAATCTCTTGGCCCCTTCTTCTTACGAGATTTCATTCAACCAAGCTTGCTCTTCCCCCAAGATCAGGCTATAATGGCGGTTGCCGGGCTTTTTTGTATTGTAGATTGAGCAAAGTCGGTGAGAGGAGTAAACGATGCCCTGCCATCCACTTGTCACCCAGTTGCGCTTCGCGCGCAGCGAGTTCGTGCGCTGCCTGGAAGGCGTCTCGGCCAAGGACGCTGTCCACCGCTTCGAGCCGATGAACTGCATCAGTTGGATCGTCGGCCACCTGGCCAACCAGGAGCACTACCTGTGGGTGATGGTTGCCCAAAACCGATTGCTAGCCCCCGGCCTCTACGATCTAGTAGGATCTGGCCAGCCGGCCAGCACGCCGCCCCTGGACGAGATGTGGACCACCTGGCACGCCGTAACCCAGGCCGCCGACGAATTCCTGGACACCTTGACCACCGCAGACCTCCAGGCCTACCTGGAATGGGAGGGCAAGCCAATGCGGGAGAGTACTGGTACTCTGCTGCTCCGCAATCTGTATCACTACTGGAATCATTTGGGTGAAGCTCATGCCATCCGTCAGATGCTGGGCCACCAAGATCTGCCACAGTTTGTCGGAGATATGTCCAGCGCAGTCTACACGCCAGAGTAGATCCACCATGCTCCCTAGAGCACAATTCGTGTGGCCCAAGTCAACGGCATATCCAAATTGCGTTCAGCGGTACCGCTGCTGATTCCGTTCTGGGGAAGCACATGCCATCCGGCAGAGGTGGGGCCATGACGCGCCGTCCCAGTTCGTGGGGGATATGACGACCGCCGGATACCATCCAATGCAAGGTGACGAAATCACCCGAGATCGCCCCAGGGATGAGCGCTTGGCCAGTCAGGCGCGACGATGTGAAGGGGGAGCACCATGCACCAGATCGTACCAAGCTCAACTGCGGCAGGTGTTATCCAAGCCTTGGACAGATGAGGGACTCGCATGCCGGAGCTTCCTGACCTAGAGATCATCCGCGAGTTCTTGGCGCCGCGACTGCGGGAAGTGACCATCGAGGCAGCCAAGGTCCGCCGTCCCTTGGTCCTGCGCAATCTACTGACCGGCGAGGCTGAGCAGGCGCTGGTGGGTCGCCGGTTTGCAGAAGTCACGCGCCGGGGCAAGTTCCTGCTGTTCCTGCTCGATGATGGGACCCATCTGGTCGTGAATCCCATGCTGGCTGGGCGCTTTCACTACGGCAAGCCGATGGACCGCAACCGGAAGCGAGACGTGCTGGTCCTGCGGCTGGCCGACGGTCGGGAGTTGCGCTACCACGACGCCAAAGACATGGGCAAGGTCTATCTGACCCAGGATCTTGTCCAAATTCCAACGTTTAGTACATTGGGTCCCGAGGCAACCGATCCCGACCTGACCCTAGAAGAATTCCAACTGCGACTGAGGCGGCATCGAGGGGAAGTCAAGGGCATCCTCACCAACCAATCGTTTGTGGCCGGTATCGGCAACGCCTATGCCGACGAGATCTGCTGGCAAGCCGGTCTGTACCCTTTCCGGAGGCGGCCCGACTTGAACCAACAAGAAGTAGCTCGCCTATATGAAGCGATGCGTAGCGTGCTTGCTGAGGCAATCGAGGTTCTCCGCCAGCGCGTCGGGGACGAGATCCACATCGAGATCCGCGATTTTCTCGCAGTGCACGGCCGGACGAATGCCCCCTGCCCGCGCTGCGATACGGCCATCAGTAAAGTGACCCGCGCCCGCCGGACAACCAATTTCTGCCGCACCTGCCAGCCCGGACTCATGATCAGTCGCCGGTAGCCCGACGTACCCCGCACTGTGATCTTGCCACATTGCCCCCTTTGCTGTACAATAGCCTTGGCACCAAACACCACACGCCATCACTGAGCACCACCTGTGGGAGCCTACTGGGGAGGATAGAGAAGGAGCCATGTCCCAAATTGCCATCGTGACGGACAGCTGCGCAAGTATCCCGGAAGCACTCCTAGATTCCCTCAACATTCACTGGGTACCTTATTATGTCCATCGCGGGCAGGAGGTACTGCGCGATCTGGTCACCATCCAGCGCGCCAGCTTCTACGACTGGTTGGTCAAAGCCACCGAGCTACCAACCACGGCCAGCCCCGGTCCGGGCGACTATGTCAAGATGTACCAGAGCTTGGCTGAAGAGGGAACGACCGAAATCGTCAGCATCCACATGACTTCCAAGGGCTCCGGCGCCTTTCAAGCGGCCAAGGTTGCCCAATCGATGATGAAGGAGATCTTGCCCGATCTCAAGATCGAGGTGATCGATACCCTAAACGTCTCAATGTGCCAGGGCTGGATGGTCATCGAGGCCGCCCGTGCCGCTTTGCAGGGGAAATCCCTGTCCGACGTCGCCGATCTGGTGCGGCAGATGATCCCCATCACTCACATGATCCAAACCGCCGATACGCTCAAGTACTTGTATATGGGCGGGCGTATCGGCCGGGCCAAACACTTGGTGGGCAGCTTGTTGAATATCAAGCCACTCATCGGCATGGAGGATGGCATCATTGTGCCGCTAGGCCAAGCCCGGAGCCGTGGCCGGGCGTACCGGGCGATGGTGGACATGATCGAAGCCGCCGTCGGGAAGGCAGGCCGGATCAAGATCGCCTATGTTCATGCCGCTGCCGTCGAGGAAGTCCAGAAACTCAAAACCCTGGTTGAAGCTCGACTGGAAGTCGTGGAATCACTGACGGCCGAGCTGAGTCCAGCCCTGGGTGTCCACACCGGGCCGGGCACTGCTGGGTTGTGCTACCTGCCCACCGAGCGCTAAGGCTACACCGGGCAGGCTGAGGACCACGATTGCCCACACCCTGCCGATCAGACGGTTCGACCGAAGGGGACGATGAAAGTCTACCATAGTTCTGCGTTCTCCTTTCCCTTGCCGCCTGGGCATCGCTTTCCACTGGAGAAATACACGCTGCTTGCGGCGGCGGTTGTCGAGTCAGGACTTGTCCCCGACAAAGACTTGCTCGTGCCGCCGCCCGCCAGTGACGAACAGATCCGCTATGCACATGACCCGGCGTATGTGGAAAGGGTCAAGAACGGCACGCTGAGCAAGATGGAGATCCGGCGCATCGGTCTGCCCTGGTCCCCGGAACTGGTCGAACGCGCCCGGCGTTCGGTCGGAGGCACGATCGCAGCCAGTCGATCTGCGCTGGAAAATGGGATAGCGGTCAACCTGGCCGGCGGGACGCACCATGCAGCCTGGGACCAAGGACAGGGATACTGCCTGTTCAATGATGCCATCATCACCGCGCGAACGCTACAGAGGGCGGGCCGGGTTGAGCGCGTGGTGTTTCTCGACTGTGACGTGCACCAGGGGAATGGCACCGCTGCCCTGGCCGCCGGCGACCCCACGTTATTCGCCTTCTCCATCCACAATGAGAACAATTTCCCCTTGCACAAGGAACCGAGCGACCTGGATATCGGCTTGCCAGACGGTGCCCAGGATGAGGAGTATCTGCGCGCCCTGCGACCGGGGATCGTCACGGCACTGGACAGGGCGCGGGCGGACCTGGCCATCTACCTGGCCGGGGCCGACCCCTATGAGGGGGATCGCCTGGGACGATTGGCTTTGACCAAGGAGGGGCTGGCCCGGCGCGACCGTCTAGTGCTTTCACTCTGCCGGGAGAAACGTCTCAGCGTGGCGGTTGTGATGGCCGGCGGCTACGGACGACGGGTGAGGGAGACCGTGGCCATCCACCTGCAGACAGTACAGATCGCCGCGGAACTAGCCGCGAACTGGAATCATTCGAGGTAACGGAGGAAACAAGCATGACAGATCGACTCGTAGTTATCGGCGGCGTGGCTGCCGGCATGAGCGCTGCGGCCAAGGCCAAGCGTACCAACCGCGATATGGAAGTCGTGGTCTACGAGAGGAGCGCCTACATCTCGTACGGGGCCTGCGGCATGCCCTATCTCATCGCCGGCGACATCCCCGATTACCGTGAGCTTATCGTGCGCACGCCCGAACAGATGGCCCGCGGCGGGGTTCAGGTCCAGATCCACCACGAAGTAACGGCCGTCGATGCCTCTGCCCGGACGGTGACCGTGCAGGATCTGCAAAAGGACCAAGAAGTCGTCACTAGCTTCGACAAATTGGTCATCGCCACCGGCGCCCGTCCCGCGTGGTCGTCGGCACCCGGCTCCAACCTGGACGGAGTCTTTGGCTTGCGCAGCCTGGAGTCGGGGCGGACGGTGAAACAGTACCTACAGGAGTATACACCGAAACGAGCCATAGTCGTCGGTGGAGGATACATCGGCGTGGAAATGGCTGAGACATTCCGGCGACTGGGACTGGATGTGACCATGATCATCCGTTCCGGTAAAGTGATGCGTACGACGATCGACGATGACCTACGAGAGGTGGTCCACGCAGAATTGGACAGACACGGTGTGTCGGTGGTACAGGATACGCCCGTCGCGTTTGAGGGCGATGGTGGGCGTGTAGGCGCTGTGGTAACGGAAAAAGCGCGCTACCCGTGCGACGTCGTGATCCTTGGTCTTGGCGCTCAACCGAATGTGGAGATCGCCCGAGCCGCGGGCGTTGCCCTGGGCCCCACAGGCGCCATCGCCACCGACAAGATGATGTGCACCAACCTGCCTGGCATCTATGCTGCGGGAGACTGCGCGGAAGCCTACCACCTGATCACGCACCAGCCAGCGTACATCCCGTTGGGCAGTACGGCCAACAAACAAGGCCGGATCGCAGGTGAGAATGCAGCAGGTGGACGAGCCACCTTTGGCGGCGTGGTTGGCACCATGGTCGTGCGCTGCTTCGATTTGGCCGTCGCTGCGACGGGCCTGCGCACTGACCAAGCCCGCGCTGAAGGCTACAAGGTCCAAGAGACCCTGATCCAGGCCAAGGATATCACCCACTACTTCCCAGGAGTGGCCGATATTCATGTCAAACTGATTGTGGATGGGACCAGCAACCGCCTCCTTGGCGGCCAGATCGCCGGCCAAAAGGGTGTGGCCAAGCGGGTTGACGTATTGGCCACCGCACTCTACAACCGCATGACCATTGACAACTTGAGACGACTGGATCTGAGCTACGCCCCGCCCTTCGCACCGGTCTGGGACCCGATCCTGGTGGCAGCCAACGTGGCCGCCAAGTGACCGGATGCAAGTTCTCCACGCTCGACAGGATGGGTTAGCTACGGGGACGGAGGAGGCTTGTGCATGGCAACGTACCGTGCCTACCTAGAGATCGACGGTGCCGGGCGCTGCCTGGCTCATGTGCTCTCACTGCCCGGTTGCATCGTCCGCGCGCCAAGCCGGGAAGAGGCGCTGGCGCAACTGCCGGCAGCCATTAGGAGCTACCACTCCTGGCTGCGCCGACACGGAGAAAGTGTCGAGCCCGAGGCCGCCGTAGAAGTCGAGATTGCAGAGGTGCAATCCGGATTGGGCCCTTTTGAACGCCGGAGCCGGGCTGCCCTCTTTGCACCAGACAAGCAGCCCCTATCGGTAGAGGAACTGGAACGTCACTTGCAGCTGTTGACCTACAGCCGCAGCGATCTACTGGATCTGGTGGGCGATCTCTCCGACGAACTCCTCGACTGGCAACCCCATGCCGCGTCCTTCAGCCTCCGATCCCTGCTCCGCCATGTGGGCAATGCCGAACAGTGGTACGTTTCGCGCTTGGTGCCAGCCGGCACGCTGCCTGAGGAGTGGGCCGCTGACGAGGAGATGCCCTTGTTCGAGTTTCTAGAGATGGAACGCCGGACCGCGACTGCCCGCCTACAACGGCTCACCACGGAGGAACGATCCGCCACCATCTACCCAACCGCATGGTCCTACCATCCGGAGGAACCATGGACAGCGCGCAAGGCGCTTCGGCGCTTTGTGGAGCACGAGCGGGAGCACACCGACCAGGCGCGACAGCTACTCGAGACCCGTCGCCAGTGGCTGCTGGCACGCTTGGCCGCAGCACGTGCCGAGCTCCTCGAGCAGCTTCTGGGCCTGAGCACTGAGACACTGGTCGAGTCCCCCCTGGTGGGAGAATGGACCGTGCTGGATACCCTGGTCCATATCTCGGCTTGGATCCACTGGGCCCACCAAGTGATGGAGCAAATGGTCGCCGGCGAGGAGCCAGACATCCGCGTCGCACAGAACGAGGCAACTATAGATGCGAAGAATGCGGATTTCGTGCGCGTGTGGCGCGACCGCACAGACCAGCTCAGCCCCTCAGTGACTGTGCCCCTGGCCATAACCGAGCTCGAAGATGCATTGGCCCGGTGGATGGGCTGGTTGGAGCAGCTGCCGATTCAGGAGCTTTTCCGTCGACGCCGCTACGATGCCGCCGGCCTCGGTGTCAGCGACTCGTCAGGCCATGACTGGTCCTTCGATGCCGTCCTGTTGCCGATCATGTGGGGGCACGAACTGGAACACGCGGAGCAGATCGCCACATGGCGAACGACGCAGCAAATCGGACCGGAAGCCACGCCCAACGGCGCCGTCCTGCGGGCTGCCGTACGTGCGGCCCGGAGAGAGCTTCTGTCCGCGGTCGCTCTCATCCCCCACCACGAGCGCGACAGCCGTCCCGTATGCGGTGAGTGGACCCTCCACGACATCGTGGGCCACGTGGCCGACTGGGAGTGGTTGGGCGTCCAGGGCTTGCGGCACATGGCCTCGGGCCAACCGCCCGTAGTCGAACATGTCACCGACTTGGACGGCTGGAACAAAGGCCATGTGGCGGCCCGGCGCGACCAGCCGTGGGAGATGGTATGGCAGGACCTCCAGGAATCGGGCGGCGCTTTGGTGGACGCGCTAGAAGGCATGGATGAGGAGACCCTGAACCGGCCTTTTTCCACGCCGTGGGGTGCACGGGGAAGCCCGTACCAGTGGGTGCTCGTATACATCGACCACGATCGAACACACGCCCGCGACTTGCAGTCCTGGCGGCAAGTTCCATGATCCACCCGGTCCGGGATCTACTGCTGGAACAGATGGATGAAGTTTGGCGAACCCTCCGCCAGCGCCTGGAAGGGCTGACCGATCACGAGTACTTCTGGGAACCAGTGCGCGATTGCTGGACGGTCCACCGGGACGATGCAGGCCGCTGGGTGACCGACTATGCCGATCCGGCGCCGGATCCACCCCCGTTTGCCACGATTGCCTGGCGGCTCTCACATCTGGTCGCCTGCAAGATCATGTACTACGAATATGCGTTTGGCTTGGGTAGGCTGACCTGGGACAATCTGCCAACCCCGACCAGCGCGGGAGAGGCCATTGCCGCGTTGGAGGCAGGTCACGCCCGCCTGCGGCAGACGCTATCAACTCTGAACGACAGCGAGCTAGCGACAACGCGCGCAACCAACTGGGGCGAGCAGTGGCCTACATGGCGCCTATTCTGGACCTTGATCTTCCACGATGCCCATCATGGCGCAGAGATCGCTTGTTTGCGAGACCTGTACCAGACAACTTATGACGCAACGGAGTGAAAGAATCCAATGCCATCTGATTTCTTTGAACGTGTACGCTTTCGAGGCCAGCCCGTGGCGAACCCTGACAGTGTTGTGGTCGGGGACCATACGCGCTTCACAGTGCTCACCTCTTGCCTGGTGCGGCTGGAGTGGTCCGAGACAGGCACGTTCGAGGATCGGGGCACATTTGCCTTTCCAAGCCGCTATGCCCCCGCTCCACCGTTCGAGCTCAAGCGAGCAGACCAATCGCTGACTATTGACACAGGGACACTCACACTCTGCTATCGCGGCGCGGGCGAAAGCTTCGCGCCTGGGAACCTGTCCATTGCCTATACGCTGAACAAACAGCAACGGACATGGAAGCCGGGCTTGCCCAACCCAGGCAATCTGCGCGGCACGCGGCGCACGCTGGACCGTTGTGCGGGAGACGCAGCACTTGAAGAAGGCCTGCTGTCACGCGCAGGCTGGAGCCTGTTCGACGACAGCCAGTCGGTCCGGTTCAACCCCGAGGACGGCTGGGTCGAGCCCGGTCCTCAGCACCCGGTGCAGGACTGGTACTTTTTCGGCTACGGTCACGACTACAGAACGGCCCTGGCTGACTATATCCGTTTTGGCGGGCGGGTGCCTTTGGTCCCCCGCTACGTGTTGGGCGCCTGGTGGTCGCGATACTGGGCCTATTCCGACCAAGACCTGCGAGAGCTGATCGCTGACTTTGAGGCGCATGACCTGCCCCTGGATGTACTGGTAGTCGATATGGACTGGCACACCCCAGACAGCTGGACCGGCTACACCTGGAACCGCGAATTGTTCCCCGATCCGCCCGCATTCCTGCGTTGGACGCACGGCAAGGGATTGCGGGTGGCGCTGAACCTACATCCGGCCCAAGGCGTCCAAGCGTTCGAAGAGGTCTATCCTCAATTCGCCCAGGCCATGGGGGTGGATCCTGAGAGCAGGGATGCCATCCCCTTCCGCATTTCCGACAAAAAGTTCGCCCGCCATTACTTTGAGCTCTTGCACCACCCACTCGAAGAGGAAGGAGTAGACTTTTGGTGGGTGGACTGGCAACAGGGTGAACGCTCAGAAATGAAGGGGCTGGATCCGCTGCCATGGCTGAACCATCTGCACTTCTGCGACTCGAGACGGCGGGGGCAGCGGCCGATGCTGTACAGCCGGTGGGGTGGCTTGGGCAATCACCGGTACCCGACCGGCTTTTCTGGGGATACGTACGTTGGCTGGCCCGCATTGCAGTTTCAGCCCTATTTTACGGCCACCGCCGCCAACGTTGCCTATGGTTGGTGGGGGCACGACATAGGCGGACATATGGGCGGTCCCACGGAGCCAGAGTTGTACGCCCGATGGGTCCAATTCGGCGCTCTCAGCCCCAGCCTGCGCCTGCACGCCACAAAGGACCCCCTTGCCGAACGACGTCCGTGGACCTTTCCCCCGGACGCCTACCGGGCGGCCAAGGCCGCCTTCCACTTGCGCTACCAGTTGGTGCCCTACCTTTACACCATGGCGCGCGTCGCCCACGACACCGGCGTGTCGTTGTGCCGGCCAATGTATTACGAGTCCCCCGACACGGACGCTGCCTACGTGGCCCGGTACCAGTACTACTTGGGGGATCAGATGATCGTCGCACCCATCGTCCAGCTGGCCGGCGCGCGTACGGGCCTCGCCACGGCCGATGTGTGGATACCCGATGGTACATGGATCGACTTTCAGACCAAAGAGACGTTTGAGGGCCCGGGTTGGGTACGCCTGTGCGGTGATCTGGATCGCGTGCTGCTTCTCGTCAGGGCCGGCGGCATCCTGCCGCTTTCGGCGCCTTTCAGCGCCCGATCCCGCAACCACATGGCCTCGGGCACAACCGATTCGATGCCCCGCGATCAGATTCTGCTCTGTGTGTTCCCGGGCCCACAGGGCAGTTTCCAGCTCTACGAGGATGACGGGTTGAGCGAGGACTATCGCGAGGGCGTTTGCGAATGGACGCCAATCTTCACCAGCATGACGACACCCGAAACCTGGACGGTTGACATCGGGCCTGTCGAAGGACATTGCCCCAACCTGCCGCGACAACGAGGCCACCAGGTGCGACTTGAGGGCAGCTACCGCCCGGATCGTGTGTTGATCGACGGGGAGGAGACCGCCGAGTGGACGTATGACGCCGAGGGTCTGGCAACCATCATCCCCATTCCTCACCGGGCCAAAACAGAGTCAATCCGCATCACAGCCATGGCAGCAGGCGGCATTTCGGCTCTCGACCTCAGCCACAATCGACAACAGAGGCTCTCCGATGCTGGGCACTTGCTGGGGTGGCACGACTACGGCGGAGAGGACCCAGATCTCCTGGCGATGCTGCTACACAAGGACTTGCCGGGTCGCTTGGATGCGATCGCGCGCCTAGGTGGACCTTTTGCTCACTTTATCGAGTATAGCACCCCCGAGGAAGCGGCGCAGCAGTTGGGCCGTTTGGTGGTCGCTGGCCCCACCGCTCGGAGTGAGCCCTACGATTTGGACGTCACCTGGACCCTTGATCGAGGAGGCAAATCTGAAGAGCATCGCGCGGAGATCAGACAGGCCACCGGTTCCCATATCCTGAGAGCGCCTTTTGGGTTCGACGGCCAAGTGCGAAGCATGCGATGGAACGCCGAAGCCCGGATCACCTGGCGCGGAGCGACACTGTCCTACAAGTACGAAAGCCAGGTTCTGTTCCCTACCATCCCTGTGTGGCACTCACTGGCCTATGATCGAACGGCACAGTCCCTTGCCTGGGAGCAGATCTGGGAGCAGGACGGCGAGCTCCCTGCCGGTGTTGGCTGGACGAGCCACCGGCAGTCTGCGGATGAGCTGATGAGTGTTCACGATCCCCACGCGGTGATCCTGTCCGAAGCGTACCTTCCAGAGTTGAAACAACAGATCGCGCTGTCGGCGTATCTGAGGACGACGATCATCAGCCCGGTGGAACGGAATGTTGTGCTGCTGTTTCGTGCCGCCGGTCCGGTTGAACTATATCTGAACGGGGAAAAGATCGAGGAGGAATCGGCGGAGCAGCAGCAAGCGTGGCTGCACCCCTTGCTGCGCAATGCCCGCCGTACGGAAACCATGCGCCTGCGACCAGGCAACAATATGCTACTGGTCCACACCCAGCCGCCGGACAGGGAGCGGCCCTGGTGGTACTTTGGTGGCTCGGTGACGACACCGCAAGGCAAGCCCCTGATCGATCTAGAGTTTGCCTAACGAGCTTGCCACCGCCTACGCCTCTGAAGGAGGAATCAAATGGCTGATCAGCAAATAGCCATCGAGAGCAATTGTCACAACTGCGGGCTTCGCGCGCGTGCGGAACAGAAGCCCCAATCACTGATCGCCCGCTTGTGGCGCTGGCACACCGGCTGGTGCCCAGGCTGGAAAGCCT
>JASFOV010000002.1:0-31317 GCA_050116355.1 Anaerolineae bacterium | reverse complement strand
ATCATCGTCGACGGCCGCAACATCTATGATCCGGAGCAGATGAAAGAGCTAGGATTTGTCTACCGGGGAATGGGCCGCGGCTACGATCTGTAACCGGCCCGCTGGCCATGGCACACAAGACCTGTACGGAAGTGTTGAGGTGTAAACTGTGACTGTTTCGAAGCATGCGTTGGACAATGGACTGACGGTTCTGTTGAAAGAGAGCCGGCACACGCCGGTGACTACCTTCTGGATCTGGTACCGGGTCGGCAGCCGCAATGAAGTGCCAGGGATTACGGGCATTGCACACTGGGCCGAGCACATGCTCTTCAAGGGCTCAGAGGCCTTCCCCAAAGGGCAGATCGACACGCAAATCGCCCGCAACGGTGGGATCATGAACGGTTTGACCTGGCTTGACTTTACCACCTTTTTCGAGACTTTGCCCGCCGATCGCGCCGATCTCGGGCTGCGGATCGAAGCCGACCGCATGGCCAATGCGCTGTTCGATCCGGCCGAGGTGGAGCTGGAGAGGACAGTGATCATCTCTGAGCGGCAGGGGGCCGAGAACGAGCCGGTCTTTTTGCTAGGCGAGGAGGTGCAGGGGGCAGCGTTTCGTGTGCATCCCTACCATCACGAAACGATCGGTGACTTGTGTGACTTGGAGCGGATCACGCATGGGGATCTGTGGCGCCACTACGAGCGCTATTACGGCCCAGACAATGCCATCGCTGTGGCCGTGGGCGATTTCGACAGGCCGCAGATGCTGGCCCGCATCGAGGAGCTGTTCGGTCCTATTCCTGCCCGTTCAGCGAACCCGGCCATCCACCGTCCTGAGCCGCCGCAGCGTGGCGAACGCCGGGTGATGCTCGAAGGTCCGGGACACACTGCCTATCTGCAGATCGCCTACCACGCTCCGGCCGCCAGCGAGCCCGATTTCTTTCCAATGGTGGTGCTGACAGCGATCCTCAGCGGACCCACAGGCATGAACCTGTTTGCCGGTTCTCCGCCGAACCGGAGTTCGCGCCTGTACAAGGCCCTGGTCGAGACGGGGCTGGCGGCGGGCGTCTCGGGCTCGATGCCGCCGATGCTGGATCCTTACCTCTACAATTTGGTGGCTACGGTACGCAGCGGGCAAAGCGTCGAAGATGTCGAGGCTGCCCTCGACGCCGAGTTCGAGCGGGTGCTGGCAGAACCTATATCGAACGACGAACTCAACGTCGCCATCAAGCAGGCCAAGGCACAGTTCGCCTATTCCAGCGAGAGCGTCACCAATCAGGGCTTCTGGTTGGGCTACTCAGCCGTCGTGGCCGACACAGACTGGTTCGAGACGTTTTTGGACAACCTAGCCTCTGTCACGGTGGAGGATGTCCACCGTGTGGCGAGTCGCTACCTGCCTCGCCGCAACCGAATCGTGGGGCACTATCTGCCCCAGGGGCTGTAGGAGGTGTACGCATGAGTTCGTCATACCCTTCACCAGAGACTATTGTCCGGCACAAGCTGGCCAACGGCATCACTGTACTGGTCTACGAGAACCACAACAGCCCCTCGGCGGTAGTGAGTGGCTACCTGTGGGCGGGAGCGGTCTGTGAAGCGGCGGAGCAAGCCGGCTTGGCCGGTCTGACGGCACGCGCGTTGCTGCGGGGCACTGATTCGCGGACCTTTGGACAGATCAATGAGGCGCTGGAATCGGTTGGAGCCCAACTGAGTTTCAGCAGCCAAGTGCACACGGCCGGCTTTGGTGGCAAGGCATTGGTGGAGGATCTCGGTCTGCTTCTGGAAGTTCTGGCTGATGGTCTGCAGCATCCTTCGTTCCCACCAGCGGAGATCGAGAAGCTGAAGGGTCAGGTGCTGACCAGCTTGCAGCGACGGGCTTACGATACGCGCCGCATGGCGCAACTGGCCTGCGACGCCCTCCTCTTTCCCAACCACCCCTATGGCCGCAGTGTGGTGGGCTACGAGGAGACGGTTTCGGGGCTGACCCGAGACGATCTGGTCCATCATTACCAGACGCGCTACGCACCGGAAGGGATGGTCATCGCCATTGTGGGCGCGGTGACTGCCGATGCGGCTCTGAAACAGGTGCGACAAGCCCTGGCCGGATGGCAGGCGCCGGAGGCGACGCCCGAGCGGAACATGCCGCCGACGGCCAGTCTCGATGAGCAGCGGCGTGACTCGGTGACCATCGCGGGCAAAACCCAGTCGGACATTGTCCTGGGGTGGTCAGGTTTGGCCCGCCAGGATCCCGACTTTATGAAGACCCGGCTGGCGAATACGATTTTGGGTGTGTTTGGCATGATGGGCCGGCTGGGCGATACGGTCCGAGACCAGCAGGGATTGGCTTACTATGTGTACAGCCGCCTACAAGCGGGACTGACCGCCGGTTCGTGGTCAGCGATTGCTGGGGTGGATCCAGCAGCCGTCGACCGGGCCATTGCTGGCATCTTGGGCGAGGCGCAACGCTTGCGAGAGGAATTGGTTGATGATGAAGAGCTGGCCGACTGCAAGTCGTATCTGACCGGCTCGCTGCCCTTACAGCTGGAGACGAACGAAGGGCTGGCCTCCACCATTCTGAGCATCGAACGGTTCAGCTTGGGCTACGACTATTTGCAACGCTATGCTGATTTGGTCGAGGCAGTGACAGCGGGCGACGTTCAAGAAATGGCTCAGAAATACCTGCATCCCGAACATTATGCCCTGGCTGTTGCCGGGCCAGAGCGGTAGAAGTCGAGATGGCCTTGGCGGTAGGCGTGGATCTCATCGAGTTGGATCGCATCCGGCGGGTGGTGGACCGACATGGAACCCGCTTCCTGTCGCGCATCTATACGCCCGCAGAGGTGGCGCGCTACGCCGATCGACTGCCCGAACTGGCAGCCCGCTTTGCCGCTAAGGAGGCCGTGTCGAAAGCGCTGGGGGTGGGGTTGAACCACATCAGCAGCCAAGGGATCGGTTGGCAGGAGGTCGAGGTGTTGCCTGATGCGTGTGGCAAGCCGCTTGTGTATCTTTCGGGCCGGGCCCGGCAGTTGGCCGAGGAGCAGAATCTGCGGCAGTGGTCGATCAGTCTGTCGCACGGGCGCGATCACGCAGTGGCCTTTGTGGTCGCGTCTGATTGAGCAAGGTGGACCCAGAAACGGCGACTCCCTCCCCGCGAGGGAGTCTTTTTGTTGGGCGCCGGTGGCAGACGGTGTTTCAGTAGAACCGTTCGACGGGCCAGCCACGCTCACTCGCCAGCCGCCGGAGGCGAAGGTCTGGATTCACGGCCACGGGGTGGCCGACCCGTTCCAGCAGGGGTAGATCGGTGATGCTATCGGTGTAGAAGTAGCTGGCCGACAGGTCGACGCCATACTCGGCGGCAAACCGCTCCGCCCAAACGATCTTGCCAGCGCCCACGCAGGCGGGGGGCACCACCCGGCCTGTGAGCCGGCCATCCTCTGCCTCCAGGCGGGTGCACATGTATTGGTTGGGGATGCCCAAGTGTTCGGCCAGGGGGCGTACGGAGTATTGGGTGGACCCGGAAATGATGGCCACGATGTGACCGCGGGCCTGGTGCTGGGCAAGGCGCTGCCGGCCTGGCTTGGTAAGGTGCGGGAGCACATCTTGATGGAACCACAAGTCGCACTGGCGCCGCAACTCGGGTTCGTCGTCGCCGGCGGCGCTGATCACGAGCCGGGGGACCAGGCTCTGGATGTCCAACAGCCCAAAACGACTCAAGATGACCCACCAGGCTACGCGAGCTAATTCCCAACGGCCCATCTGGCCGGTGCGGTACATGTATCGCGCGTATAGTTGGCCCGAGCTGGCATCGAGCAGGGTCTTGTCCATGTCAAAGAGGGCGGCGACTTGTTCCATATCCTCCGGTTCCTGTCGGTTGATGGGCCCCATTATAGGAGAAAAGCGGGCAAGACGCAAGGGGCGACTGGATGCCCGAGGTGAAGCCAGAAGACCGATAGGGATGTTCTGTGGTTTGACAACCGGAGGTAGGTGTGCTATACTGCAACGGTAACTGAATATACAAGACCATGGTACCCCGTTGTCCGGATGCACGGGGTCTAAGGGGGGAAGACCGGTGGGGGTGTGCTGCTGAGGCAATACATTCCGAGTCCGGCGCTGTCCCGCAACTGTAAGGACGATTGTCCAAGCCAGGCCGCCCGCCGTGGTTGCGTACTGCGAACCTTCGCGGAAAGGGGGTAGGCGCATGGCATCTAGCCCATGAACCACCCCTTGTCGAAAGGCAAGGGGTTTCCAGTTGGAAAGAAACCCTGACCGAGAGGTTGGGGTTTTTTTACTATCTAAATCACAGGGAGGGACAATGAAGACTCGCAATCTAGCTCTGATTCTGGTGTTGGTCGCACTGTTGGTGAGTGTGACGCCTGTGCTCGCGGCAGCCGATCCGGATGCCGCGTTGACCTATCTCCAGACGCAACAGAACGCCGACGGGGGGTTTGGCAGCGGTTTTAGCCCGGACAGTGCAGTTGGATCCACGGCCGATGCCGTGCTGGCCATTGTGGCAGTGGGCAGCGATCCGGCGACCTTTGATCAAGGTGGAAACACGCCGGTCACCTATTTGGCAGCCAACGCAGCCGCGACGGCAACGGCCGGTGACTTGGCTAAGTTGATCCAGGCCGCTGTCGCCGTGGGTGAGAATCCGCGCACCTTTGGTGGAGTGGACAATGTGGCCAAGCTGGAGGCCCTGACGGGCGCTGATGGCCAGATTGGCGGCGAGATGGACACATTTGTGTCCCACGTCCTAGCCGTTTTGGCCTTGATCAGCGCCCAGCGCCCCATCCCGGCTGGCGCGGTCGACCTGATGACGGTTGCCCAGCAAGAGAGCGGCGGTTGGGCTTGGGATGGCTCGGCAGAGACGGCCGCGGACACCAATACGACCGCTTTTGTGGTTCAGGCGCTGATCGCGGCCGGGGAACCGGCCGATAGCGAGGCAGTGGCCCAGGCGATGGCCTACTATGCATCCATCCAGAATGAGGATGGCGGCTGGCCATACCAGAATCCATCCGACTTTGGCACAGCCACGGACGCCAATTCAACGGCGGTCACTGTCCAGGCGATCGTGGCCGCGGGGCAGGACCCTGCCGGCGCGGACTGGACGGCCACGGACGGGCAGACGCCTCTGTCTGCCCTTGAAGCGTTGCAGAACGAGAGTGGTGCGTGGGCCTGGCAGGCGGCTATGCCAGAGGACAACCTACTGGCTACCGTCCAGGCGCTGCCAGCCATTGCTGGCAGGGCGTTCCCACTGGCAACGATGGACGTAGGCCCGGCGGTCGTGGCGGCCCCAGTTACCACTCCTGAGACGGGGGGCGCTGTGGTGGGCTTGGCTTTGCCGCTGATTCTGTCGGGCTTGGCACTGGCAGGCAGCGGCTACGTGCTGCGCCGTAGAGTGTAGGTCCTCCTCTTCGTCCAGCCTCTACCCGGAACGAGGCTGGACGTGACGAGCGGTCCGGCCGCTGTGACTGGCCGGCCGGACCGCTCCTGTTACCAACATGTGCATGGGAACTGGTAGAAAATGAGGAACGTGAAAGCACAGCGGATGATATGGGGGGCGGTCCTGTGGCTATTGCTGGTCGTCCCGGTGAGCGCCCAAGAAGCCAATCAGGCTGGACTCGTGATCCAATACGGGGAGGGCCAGATCGAGACCCTGTGTATCACGTTTGACGAGGACGAGATCACGGGTGATGAGCTATTGGCTCGCTCGGGGCTGGATCTGGTCCTGGACGCCTCGAGGTCCATGGGGGTCACGCTGTGCCGGGTTGAAGAGCTGGGATGCGATTATCCGGCTGAGCATTGTTTCTGCCAGTGCATGGGCGGCGGGGACTGTAACTATTGGAACTATTTCTACCGGGATGTGGGTGCGGACGCCTGGACCTACTCGGCGCTCGGTACGAGATTGCGCAAGATCCAGCATGGCGCGGTTGAAGGCTGGGTGTGGGGGGATGGCCGGACGCCGCCTCCTGGCGACTTGACCTTTGAAGCCATCTGTACAGCACCAACGCCGACGCCGGCCTTGCCAGAGGCGTCACCGGACCCGGAGCCGACGCCCACGCAGCCTTCGACGCGCGTGGTTGCGGCGACCGCAGAACCCGTGCCTACTACTCGCAGCCAAGCATCGCCCGGGCCACAGCCTTTAGAGACGGTAGAGGCGCCGGTGACTGTGACGCCGGCTCTGGCGTCCGCGGACCAACAAGACAGGGTGTCATGGATGGCGTATGTGCCCTTTGGCTTGATGATCATCGCCTTGGGTGCGGTTGGTGTCATAGTCTGGCGCCGCCGCTCGTGATTGGGATCGTGAGTTGACGATGTTGCACACGGGAGCTTGGGTCGCTTGGCTACTGGCAGCCGCGGTGCCGGCTTTTGTCCTGCGCAACCCGCTCTATCTGGCGCTGGTACTGGGAGCAGCCTGGGTCGTCTATTCATCGCTGGGCCGTAGCACCTCGATCGGTAGTAGTTGGGGGAGCTTTGTCCGGTTGGGCTTGTTTCTCTTTCTCCTGACCATCCCGTTCAATGCTTTATCGGTCCACGTGGGAGAGATTGTGCTGTTCCAGCTGCCGGAGCAGTGGCCCATCGTCGGCGGGCCGATTACGCTGGAGGCGATCATCGCCGGGGCGGTCAATGGCCTGGCGCTCTTTACGCTGCTGGTTGTGTTTGCTGCTTTTAACGCGGTGGTCGATCATTACCAGCTCTTGCGCGCTACGCCCGCCTTTCTCTTCCAGGCAGGCGTCGTCATTTCGATCGCGATTACCTTTGTGCCGCAGATGGTCCTCAGCGCCAAGGAGATCCGCCAGGCACAGCGAATCCGCGGGCATCATATTCGGGGCATCCGCGATCTTTTGCCGTTGATTATGCCTTTGCTGGCCAGTGCCTTAGAACGGGCCATCCAACTGGCAGAGACGATGGAGGCGCGTGGGTTTGGAAGTGTGGCGGCACCGACATCAGGTCGACGGGTGCTCCTCGACCAACTGGGGACACTGGCCGGGCTCCTGATGCTGTTGTTTGGCCTGTTTGTGGTTGCTTTTGTGGGCCAGTGGAGTTTATGGGGGTGGGTGCTGGCTGTGACCGGCGCCGCGGTCATGGTGACCATCTTTGTGCTGCAAGGCCGGCGCGTCCAACGAACGCGCTACCGACGCACGCCATGGACCTGGCGGGACACGGTGGTTGGTGTGGCCAGTGCTGCCGTGATCGGCGTGGTGGTGACGGTACGCCAGCTGGCGCCGGAGATGGTCTTCTACTTGCCCTATCCTCCCAATCCTCTGCTGCCCTCGTTCAACTCGTGGATCGGCGCGACGTTGTTGCTGCTGGCGGTCCCCGCACTTGCGGCGCCGCGGGTGCCGCACGTCGAGTCGCCAACTACGGAGTCTGTATCATGATTCATTTTGACCGTTTCTCTTACCGCTATCCGGACGTTGAGGCATGGATCCTGCGCGATATGGCACTTAGCATTGAGGAAGGCGAGTTCCTGTTGGTGATGGGACCTTCTGGCGCGGGTAAGTCCACGCTGTTGCGCTGTCTCAATGGGTTGGTGCCCCATTTTTATGGGGGGCAGGTGGCCGGCGCGGTGCGCGTCGATGGGCGCGATCCAGTGGCCGTGGGCCCACGGGGTATGGCCGATCTTGTTGGGTTCGTCCTCCAAGACCCCGAGGCACAGTTCGTGGTGGACAAGGTGGAGGACGAGCTGGCCTTTGCTCTGGAGAACCAAGGGGTGGATCCAATTGTGATGCGCAAGCGGGTGGAGGAAGCCTTGGACCAATTGGGCATCGCCCATCTGCGCCAGCGCTCGATCAGTACGCTTTCGGGTGGGGAGAGGCAGCGGGTAGCGATCGCGGCGGTTATGACGTTTCAGCCCGAGGTTCTGGTGCTGGACGAACCGACCTCGCAGCTCGATCCGCAGGCGGCCGAGGAGGTGCTTGATACCCTGGTCAAGCTGAATCATGACCTGGGGTTGACGGTTGTCCTCTCGGAGCACCGGCTGGAGCGCGTGGTCCAATATGTCGACCGGATCTTGTACCTGCCCGGCCACGGACAACCGCCCATCTTGGATGAACCCCGCGCCGTTCTGAAACAGGTGGAGCTGACCCCGCCTCTGGTCACGCTGGGCAAGGCGCTGGATTGGTCCCCCTTGCCGCTGACCATCAAGGAAGGGCGCCGCTTTGCGCGCAGATATGCGCTGAATAACACCGCCGCCAGCAGAGGCCCAGGCACGACCCCCGCGACAGCGGTAACGGTCTCGATCCAAGGGCTGCGCTTTTCATACAATGGCCACCCGGCCCTCCAAGATGTATCGCTGGATGTGCGGCACGGGGAGTTTGTCGCGCTCATGGGGCGTAACGGTTCGGGCAAAACGACGTTGCTCAAGCAATTGGTAGGCCTGCTCAAGCCTGATCGCGGCTCGGTCCGGATCGAGGATGGGGACTCGAAGCGATTTCTGGATACGCGGGAAGCCGCCGTGGAGGAGATTATCCGTACAGTGGGCTATGTACCGCAGAACCCCAATGCGCTGTTGTTCAACGATACGGTGCGCCAAGAACTCAAATTCACCCGTCGCAGCCATGGTTTGCCGGATGGCGACGATGGGGCGTTGCTGCAAATGCTGGGCCTGACGGCCTATGCCAATCGCTATCCCCGCGATCTGAGTGTCGGGGAGCGGCAGCGAGTGGCCCTGGCCTCCATCCTGGTCGCCGAACCTCAAATCCTGCTGTTGGACGAGCCGACGCGGGGCCTGGATTACCAACAGAAGGAAGCGCTCACCACCTTCCTGCAGCGCGAAAAGGCGGCAGGGCGAACGGTCATCATGGCTACCCATGATGTCGAGCTGGTCGCCCAGTGCGCCGACCGGGTGATTCTACTGGGTGAAGGTCAAGTTGTCGTGGACGGGCCCGCGCGGCAGGTCATGAGTGAGTCGCTGGTCTTTGCCTCACAGATCAACAAGCTGTTTCGAGATCCAACTCTGCTAACCGTCCAGGATGTACTGAGTTTGTCATAAATGACTGTCTCCCGTGTCTCTGTCCAAAGGGGACTGAATGTTGCCATCCTGGTGGTCGCCAGCCTGATCGGCCTGGGTTCCTTCTTCTATCCATTCTTTGTGCCGCAACAAGAGGTGAATGTTGGCGCCCTGGCCCATGCGCAGGATGCGCCGTTGATCTTTGTGCTATTGGTGTTGCTGTGCCTGGGGGCTGTGCTGAGCAGTCTGTCAGCCGGATTGTTGAATGCCAAACTGATCGCGATACTGGGTGTGTTGACGGCGGCCAACGCAGTGCTGCGTGGCGTACCAGGGCCCGGAGGCTTTACTCTCGTCTTTATTCTCCCAATTCTGTGTGGCTATGTGTATGGCCCGACCTTTGGCTTTTTGCTGGGCGTATTCTCGCTGGCTGTCTCGGCGTTCCTGGGATTTGGCGTGGGACCGTGGCTGCCCTACCAGATGTTCTCGGCCGGGTGGGTGGGGCTTTTGTCAGGATGTCTGCCGCGACTGCACCATCGACCACGGTTGGAGGCGGGTCTGTTGGCCGTGTGGGGTTTTGGGCTGGGCCTCATCTTTGGCATTTTGATGAACATTTGGTTCTGGCCCTATGTCTTTACGCCGGGGCAATCCGATATGTATTGGCAGCCGGGGTTGGGATTGGTGGAAACAGTGCAGCGATATGCTGTTTTCTATGCAATTACTTCGCTGTGGTGGGACGTAATCCGCGCTGCCGGGAATTTTGTGCTGCTGCTGCTGTTCGCCGCGCCGGTCCTCCGCCTTTTGCGGCGTTACCAACACAAGTTCTTCTTTGAGGTGAATCCTTCGTAAGGCAACTACCTACGTCGATCGAGAAGGCCTGCGCCCGGATTCAGCCGCTGGACGAAACGGGGATGGAGGCGGCCCGGCCCTCTACGAGTTCAAGTTCTGGTAGGCTTCGAACCACTCAGCCATATCCCCCCAACGCTCGCTAAACTCGCGCTGGCGTTGCCGTTCCTCGTACTCGGCCAGGCGACGGAGGATCTCCTCGTGGACGTGTTTGGGCCTGCTCACAAAGTCAAAGGTCAGGGTGCCTTCAGCACCTGCGGTCTGGACGATCACATTCCCGACATTGAAGGCCATGGCTAAGGGGTTGGGGATCCGAAAGTCGACGTACTGCACATTGGCCAACGATGCCTGGCGGCGGTTCTCACTGTAGAGAAAGAAGAAGGGGAAAACGGCCAAATCCCGCTCTACGTCGATTACTTCGTTGTCGGTGACGATATAGATATCGTTTCGCCAGTCCACGTACTGGTAGATAAGCCACAGGAAGCCGAGTACCGATAGAATCAGAAGGAGAAAGAACAGCCAGGGTGAGGTACCCAACCAGGAGATGGGCGGCAAGGTAACCGGTGGACGGAAGCCAAAAGCGGCGGTGACAAAGGCCAATATGTAGGCAAAGAGCAGGTAGGCCGATGCCAGTCCGGCCAGGAAGGCCAGGCCGGTACGCTGCAGTAAATTCAGCCAGTGCTTGCGCCACGTCACCCGGCCGTTCTCGCGGATCTCGAAGCGGGGCAACCAGCCACTGAGAGAGCGAAACCGGTCAAGGCTTGAGGGGCGCGGCGGCGGGGGATCGGGCCGGATCAGGACCGAGCCCGGCGCGGCTGGATCGAGCCGCTCGGGATAGAACTGTTCCTCCAACTGGCGCCGGATGCTTTCGCGAAACTGCATCCGCTGCCCGCTTCTGGCCTGGAAGGAGGCGAACTGGATGAGTTCTTGGACGAGGCTGGGCTCGGGTATCCGGGTAAAGTCGATCTGCCCTCGCGCAGCGGCGGTGTCGATGCTCAAGTCGCCGTAGCCCAGTAGCTGGCCCAGTGGTGAAACGAGGATATTGACGTTCTGGATCTGCTGCAAGGGGATCTCGTACCGCTCTTCGCTGTAGAATAGCTTTTTCTCGCGGTGAATCACCGCTTGGGTGGTTACCTCATAGGTGTCGTTCCACCAGTCCACGTAGCGGTACACGGCCCAGAGGGCGAGCAAGACCAGGCTGACCAAGCCGCCATATTCCAGCAGGTTGCGCACGTCCGGCGTGAGGTCAGACGCCGCCACGGACCAGATCAGCACAGCGGCCAAGATTATCAGACCCACAGGTGGAAGCATATTGGTCACTAAAACGATCCAATGCCGTCGAACGAGGTAGGGCAGGTACTGTTCAATCTCTCGATCTGTGGCCGGGGGGCCGGGCTGCGTCTGGGGCGGGGCGAGGCTTAGGTTCTCTTTGGTAAGTCCAGCGTCTTGGAAAAAATCGGCAAAGTCCGCTCTCTCCACTACAATCCAGACGCTGGGTTCGGTGACTTCTACGGTAGCACCCCGTTGCTCGTCAGCGAGGAGCGCATGGTCGCCAAAGTACACGCTTTCATCGTTGTCTCTGCCGCGGCGCGCCTTGAAATAGCTCACCGGCCGGGGGCGTTCTTGGCCAATCTGGCGGCGGACCACGGCCTCTCCGTTGTCCAGAATCATCAGAGATGTGGCCGGTTCGCCCTGTCGAGAGACAAAATCGCCGGGCCGGTGGTACTCCAAGCTGGTGTAGCCGGCGAGCAGTTGTAGTTGGTCCTCATCCAGCTGGTTAAAGAGACGCACGCCGCGCAACCGGCCTACAATGTCCACCCGTGCTAGATCTGTTTCCCGTTCGAGGAGGCCAGCATCGAGCAGCTCCTGTACGAGGCGGTAGGACAGACGGAAGAGGCGCGCGTCTTTGCGGGCAATGCGGTCGACCTGGCGCTTGCGACCGCCGTCTAGGCCCCGGTGCCCGAACAGATTGCCGGCTGACAGGAATTTGGGCCACACACCGGGCAGAACGGTAGTCGCCGGCGGTTTCTCCTCAACCTGGCCCTGGTCGATCAAGTACAGGCAGTCAGGCTCCTCGCCCGCTGAACAGATGGTCTCGCCGGCCTGATAGGTTTCGACGGTGACTTGATCAGCCAAGCGATAAATATCCCAGTCGCTGAAGTGCTGGAAGGAGGGCAGAGCTCGGAGCCGGGAAGCGGTCTCTGTTTGAAAGAACCAGCGGCGCCAATCTGCGTAGGAGAACAGGAGTGGCTGCAGATGGCGCAGGGGGATGGCCAGCAGGGTGCTGTCCTCTTCGGCGATGGCCGTAACCTGGTAGGGCTGGCCAGTGACGACGGCATAGCGTCCCAAATAAGAGCCTGGTCCGGCATGGCGGGGCAACGAGACCGTATCGGCCGGGTCGCCGGCCAGTTCCGCTACCTGGCCCTCTTCTACATAGTAGAGATAGTCAGGTGAATCACCCTGGCGAAACAGGGTCACTCCCGCAGAGCGAAAGACCTCCTGCACATGGGGCAGGAGTGTCTGGGCTTGCTCTTGAGACAGATTCTGAATCAGCGGAATCTCGAGCAGTCGCTCAAGCGTAATCTCTGCCAAAATTCACCTTCTTTGCCCTTTAGTGCGATTATACACTGTTTTGTACAGGATGGCAAGGCGCCGGGCTGTAGGGCAGTGTGCCCGGCCGGTACCCCCTGTACTGTCACAGCCCGCGCCAGGCGGTTAGCAATAGGCAAAGCCATCCTGCAACAAAGGCGACCCCCCCCACAGGCGTAATGGCACCCAGCCAACGGACGCCGCTCAGGGCCAGTGCATAGAGGCTGGCGGAGAATAGGATGGTCCCTGCCACGAACAACCAGCCGGCCAGTACCGGCAAACCGGTGTCTGGCCAGCGATTGATGGCCCAGGCGATGGCCAAAAGGGCCAAGGCATGGTACATCTGGTAGCGGACGCCTGTCTCAAAGTTGGCCAGCAAGCTGGCTTCCAGGCGACCCTTGAGCAGATGGGCAGCAAAGGCGCCCAAAGCCACCGAGAGCCCGCCGGAGATGCTGCCGAGTGCGAAAAAGAGTCGATCCATGGCTGCCTCCTGTGAGCGTGTCGGGGTGGTCTCGTGTGCCCCGCACGCACCGTGATCGATTGTGAAACGACAGTCCTAAGACTCTGTGCTCCGGCGCTGCCGGATGATCTCGTAGACCAGGGCCGCTGTGGCAGCCGAGACATTGAGCGAGGTAGCCCGGCCAGCCATGGGCAAGTAAACGCTGAGGTCGGCACTGGCGAGCAAGTCAGCGGGCAGGCCGCGGCGCTCGCCGCCGATCAGGAGCACGGTTGGCCGTCGATGATCTACATCGTAGTGGGAGTGCTGTCCGTGGGCCGAGGAAGCCACGACCTGCAGTGGCAGCCCACTAACTCGAAGGGCAGCGTACCAGGGCACGAGCTCTGTCTCGTCCGGCAGGCGCACAATGGGCAGGGCAAAGAGGGAGCCCATGGTGGCCCGGACGGCCTGTGGGTCGTACAGGTCGGCCGCAGGTTCAATCACAACCAAGCCAGTGGCCCCGGCAGCGTCGCAGGTGCGGACGATCGACCCCAAATTGCCCGGATCGCGCAACTGGTGGGTGACGACCACCAGCAGGTCGTCGACGGCCGGAAATGCAGACAAAGCGCGATCCTCAATGCGCACAACAGCGGCAATACCCTGCGGCTCATCACGGTCTGACAGGGAGCGGAACGCGTCCTGTCCCAGCGCGAGGCGGGAAGCGGGGTCAACCTGCTGTACAAGATCGTGGGCACGATCGCTGACCAGCAGCTGGGGTGCGTATACCAGGGTTTCCAAGGGGGCGTGGCAGGTCAGAGCTTCTTCGACAATGCGAATGCCCTCGATCAGAAAACGGCCTTCTCGACGCCGGTATTTGCGGTGTCGCAGGGAGCGCAGGTACTTGACACGAGGATTGCGCAGGCTGGTGATGAGGCGCACGGCGAGCTCACTCCGTGGCTGGGGCACTAGCGGTCGGCCACCAGCCCATTAAAGTCTGGCTGGCGGCATTCGCAGGCAGTGCGCTCTTGCGCACCGCGTGAAGCCGTGCCTTCGTACGATGCGCCACTGGAGTAGAACTGCCAGCCGGACAGGACCAGGGGCAGGGGGCCATCGGCTGCAATCCATTCGCCGTTGTACTTGCGGGCCAAATGAAGGTGGGTGGATTCGGAGAACCCGCCTTCGCACGAGGGGTGGCCGATGGAATCGCCCTGTTTCACCTGGGTACCAACCGGTACCCGACCCTGTGAAGCGACGTGGAGGTAGAAGAGGACCCAGCCTGTCTCGTCGTGACCATCCTGGTCAAGATCGACCATCACTTCGCCGTTCTCGCTGTGAGTGACCAAGCCGGGTGCGGCAGCGGTGGCCCAAGAGGCCGCGGCCTGGCAGCCCAAGTATCCTTCGTCGGGCACAAAGTCGATGGCCGACCAGGCACTGCCGTCGGCCCAGCCCCCGTGGGGGCCGCCGGTGTAGTACCACATTTCGCCCTGGGCCCAAGGCAGGGATAGATCCGGGATCGAGGTACTGGCCGGGATGAGCGGTTCAATGGCGTATTGGTTTGGATCGCCAAAGAGCTGCCGATAGGTCTGGAGAAAGCTACCGGGACCGTCTCCGACCAGAACTTGCCATTCGCTCTTGGTCGCGACGAGCGAAAAGAAGGATTGCAGGCCGGCGGTGGCGGCGTTGAGGGTGGGAGCATAGACCATCGAAGTTCCATCCCCCCAGGACTTGATGGGCATGCCCCGGCCGCGCCAATCATAGTAGCCTTGGTTGAGCCGGTCGGCGGCCCAAGCGAGTTGGCGCTGCAGCAGGTCCCAGCCGCTGCCGGTGTAGCCCATGGGGTACAGGAGCGCCTCGCCGCTGGGGTTGGGGTTGGTCACCCAACCACTTTGTAGCTCGAGGATGGCCAGCAACATCCGTGGTCCGACGCTGTAATGATCGACGACATAGTCGACAATCTCGGGGCCGTTCATCACTCGCCCACCGACGTTTTCCTCGTAGGAGAGTAGATAACCCCCGTTCTGGATAATGAAGGCGGCGATGTCAAAGTCTACATAGGCCGGACCATTGACGAATTCGCTGTTGGGCAAGAGGCGCAGATCGGGGCCGGTCTCCATCTGAGAGGCAGGTACCTGCAGTTGTTGCCCAACTTGGAGCAGATTGGGATTGGTGATGCCGTTGATTGCGATCAGCTCGTCGAGGTCGATGCCAAACTTGCGGGAAATGCTGCTAAGCGTGTCTCCGGCTTGGACGGTATAGACCTGAGGAGGTGGGGTGGGCATCGGCTGGGAACCGGCATCGGCCAGGCCTACGACGCTTCCGGTCGCGACGGTCGGCGACTCGGCTTCTGCGTCCTTGACCGGGTTGGTCGACGGGGATGTGGATACGCTGGCGGCCGGTGTCGGATCTTGCTCTTTGCTACAGGCAGCTAGGGAACTCAGCAGCAACAAGCCGATCAGCACGAGGCCAAGCCATCCACCCCGCCTCTTGCGCTTGCAGCTAGATCCGATCTTGGGTTGCCCGCTAGGGCAATTCTGTTTCATGTCGATTCATGGCCTTTGCATTTCCAGATGTTTCAAGCCATCCCATTCTACTCTATTATACCACAATCGGTGTGCATCGCACAAAATACCAGGGGCGTTCTATGATTTTGACACCTGCTGCCGGATGTGTATAATCGCCGTACACGAGAAGCTACCGGTGGGGCGCGACCGTTTGCGGTGGCCGGCTGCCCTGCCTGGTGTTAAGGACTGTTCGGGGAATGGAAACTCTGTCCGAGAATTTGCTCAACGAGATCCGGCGCGGCTTTGCCCTACGGCTGGATGGGATCCACGGTGAGACCCATTGGGAGCGGGTCCGGGAGAATGGGCTACGCCTGGCGGTGATAACGGGCGCCGATCCGGAGACGGTGACGCTGTTCGCCTATCTCCATGATGCCAAGCGGCAAAGCGATGGATGGGATCGGGAACATGGCCGCCGGGCAGCGGCGTTTATCCAGAGTCTCCAAGGTTCCCTACTCCAGCTGCCAGAGAAACAGTTTGAGCAGCTGGTATATGCCTGCGCCTATCACAGTGATGGTCTCCTGGAGGCCGATGTCACGGTGCAAACGTGTTGGGATGCCGACCGGCTGGATCTGGGTCGTGTGCACATCAGGCCCGATCCAAACCATCTGTGCACGCCTGCCGCCCGAGATCCGTTGGTGATCGAATGGGCCCTGCGGCGGAGTCAGGCGCGCGGCTGAGGGTTTGCCAAAGTACGGGTATCGTGTTATACTGGCTGTGGACAAAGTCTCTGTCACGCGGCTGTTAGCGCTGCCTGATGGGGGAATCGAAAGGGAGTCAATGATGTGCCGCTTGACCACGTACCAGCGCACCTATTATTGCCAAGATATTGCATGGCTGGGCAAGACCATGGTCAGATGATGTCTGCCCTGGCGTCACCAGAGTGCTGATGCACGCGGTACACCTGCGGTTAAGCCCCGGCCTTTCAGTCAGAGCCGGGGGCTTTTTTTGTGGGTGGGTGAGGCAGCCGGGGAGATGACCTGTGCAGGAAGCTGGGCGACCCGGGGCGGGCAGCAGCTACCCTGCGAGAAGGAGAAAGATGATGGCAAACGCATTTGATGTGCTCACCGAACGAGGTTTTGTTGAGCAGGTTTCGGACGTCGAAGGGGTTCGAAGTGTGTTGGAGCAGCCCATTACCTGCTATGTGGGGTTCGATCCCAGCGCGCCGAGTTTTCACGTAGGTCACTTGGTGCCGATCATGGCCCTGGCCCACCTGCAGCGCCATGGACACCGGCCGATCGCGCTCATGGGCGGCGGCACCGGCATGATCGGCGATCCCAGCGATAAGGATGAGATGCGCAGACTCTTGAGCGTGGAACAGATCGATGCGCATGTGACCAGGTTGCGGGCCCAGATGGCCAATCTTCTGGATTTCGAAGGTGGAGCCTTGATGCTCAACAACGCCGAATGGCTGCGACCGCTCAACTACCTGGAGTTCCTGCGGGACATCGGCCGCCATTTCAGCGTGAACCGGATGTTGGCCGCAGAGGGATACCGGCGGCGATACGAGAGCGACGGTGGGTTGAACTTTTTGGAGTTCAACTACATGCTGTTACAGGCCTACGATTTTCTGCACATCTTTCGAGAGTATGGCTGCCTGCTGCAGGCGGGGGGCAACGATCAATGGGGAAATATCCTGGCCGGCGTCGATCTGGTGCGGCGCGTGGAGGGCGAGCAGGTCCATGCCATTACCTACCCGCTCCTGACTACCAGCTCCGGCGCCAAGATGGGCAAGACGGCCCAGGGGGCAGTCTGGCTGGATGCAGAGTTGCTGTCACCCTACGAGTACTACCAGTTCTGGATCAACACGGACGACGCTGACGTGGGGCGTTTCCTGGCGCTGTTCACCTTCCTGCCCATGGCGCAGGTGAGAGACCTGGGTAGGCTGGCCGGCGCCGAGATCCGGTCGGCCAAGGAGGTATTGGCCTTTGAGGCGACCCAGATCTTGCACGGTGAGCAGGCAGCTCGTGAGGCGCAACAGGCGTCACGCCAGTTGTTCAGTGGTGGTGCGATCAGTGATGCTTTGCCCACCACAGAGATCGAGACCGCTGAGTTGGCGGCCGGCATTGAGGCACCGGTACTGTTCCAACGTGTGGGCTTGTGTCGCTCGCGGAGTGAAGCCCGGCGTTTGATCCAGCAGCAAGGCGCGCGCGTCAACGAAGAGCCGGTGGCCAATGTCGAAACGTGTATCACGATCGAAGACTTGGTTGATGGCGAAATCGTTCTGCGCGCTGGCAAGAAGCGATACCACCGCATCGTGGCCATCTGAGCAAACGCCGCTCTGCAAACGAGCAAAATGAAAGGGGTCTGAGGATTCTCCTCAGACCCCTTTGACGTGCCGGTTTTGAAGGGGGACTAGCCCATCCCGGGCGCGACGTCCTTCTTGCTCTGCCAGATGGCCCAGATCACCAGTGCGGCGAGAACAACCAGCGCGACATAAAGCCCAAGCTTGCTTTCACTGGCATGGGCCTGGACGATGAGCGGGGCGGCCAACAAACTCACAAGGTTGACCACTTTGATCATGGGGTTAAGCGCCGGGCCCGCTGTATCCTTGAGCGGATCGCCGACGGTATCGCCTTCTACGCCGGCCTTGTGAGCTGGCGATCCCTTACCGCCATAGTGGCCATCTTCGATGTACTTTTTGGCATTGTCCAGCGCACCACCGGAGATGGCCATAAACACGGCCAGCAACTGGCCCGTGAGGATGACACCAGCCAGGAATGCACCCAAGGCCTCGACTTTGAATATGATGCCCACCAGTAGCGGCAGGCCCACGGAGAGAACAACCAAGCTGATCAGTTCTTTCTGCGCTGACGCGGTGGCAATATCCACCACCCGGCCATAGTCAGGGGCCTTGGTGCCTTCTAGCACTCCGGGCAGTTTGAATTGGCGCCGCACTTCGTTCACAACCAGGTTGGCGCCGCGGGCAACGGCACGCAGCGAGAAGGCGGAGAATAGGAAGGGCAGCGCACCGCCCAGCAGAAAGCCGATGGTGCCGTCTAGGGTCGAGACCGGGATGCCCCGCTGCAACAGCTCAGAGACCGGTACCCCGGGGTTGGCCAGGGTCAGGGCATCGGCTACAAAGGAGAAGAAGAGGGCGGTTGCTGCGACCACGGCCGAAGCGATGGCCACCTGCTTGGTGATGGCCTTGGTCGTGTTGCCTACGGCGTCCAGTTCGGCCAGGAGTGCCCACGCTTTTTCACCGACGCCGGCCATTTCGCCGATGCCATTGGCATTGTCAGCGATGGGGCCATAGGAGTCCATGGCCACGTTGTTGCCGGTGTGCGAGAGCATGCCGATGCCGACCATGGCTACGCCGTAGAGCATATAGATCAAGTCCTGGTTCCAGAAAACGACGAGACTGGAGGCCAGGGCCACCACAATGGCTACCACACTCCAAACGCTGGCCTCCATACCGACGGCCAACCCCGACAAGATCGTGGTGGCCGAACCGGTCTGGGTCGACTCGGCAATCTCTTGTACGGGTTTGCGCTTGATCGAGGTAAAAAGAGAGGTCAGTGGATTGAAGACCACAGCCAAGCCCACGCCGATGGCGTTGAGGGTAGCCAACTGCCACTCGCCTTCAGCGTAGAGCAGCGAGAACAGAAAGGCAAAGATGACCGTGTTGATGGATGAGACTTCGTAGGAGCGGAACATGGCCCCTTCGGCGTCACGGGCCCGCAGGAATTTGATGGGAAAGTTCTCCCAAATGGGCACGGTGAAGGTCCCCAGAATGGAGGAGATGACGCCGATGGCGCGCACAATGAGAGGGTATACGATCCAGAACGTGTTTCCGGTTTGATGCAACAGCACCAACCCCAGGATCAGGGTGGAGACTATGGTCACCTCGTAACTCTCAAATATGTCGGCGGCCATACCGGCGCAGTCACCTACGTTATCGCCCACCAAGTCGGCCACGACGGCGGCGTTGCGCGGGTCGTCTTCGGGCAGACCATGTTCCACTTTGCCCACTAGGTCGGCGCCGACGTCGGCGGCCTTGGTGTAGATGCCACCGCCGATGCGCATAAAGAGCGCGACCAGGGTGCCGCCGAAGCCAAAGCCTAGCAGGGCATCAGGGGCCGCCTGGCCGAAAATCATAAAAATGGTCGTGCCACCTAACAGACCGAGTCCGTCGGTGAGCATGCCAGTGAAGGTGCCCGAGCGATAGGCCACGGTCAGCGCGGCGTTATAGTTCTCCCGGGCGGCCTCGGCGGCAACGCGGATGTTACCTTCGATGGCCACACGCATGCCCAGCTGGCCGACGGTGATCGAGAAGAGGGCGCCGACTACAAAGGCCAAACTACGCCCAATGCCCAGCCACAGACGGGCCGCTGCATCGGTTTCGAATACCTCCATCGCTTCGGTGCTGGGCTCGACCACGTATACGCTGAAGAACAGCACAATGGCCAGCAGCACCAAGATGGGTAGCATGGTCCGCAACTGCCGGCGCAGGTAGGCATTGGCGCCGGTCTTGATAGCGTTCCATACCTTTTGCATTTCGGGGGTACCTTTGTCGCGCCGCAGCGTGTCGCGCCACAGCCAATAGGCATAGGCCAGACTGATGAAGGCGACGGCGATGACACCCCAGAGCAATCCTTGCTCCAGACTATTCAGCTCTGCCATGGATGTATTCCTCCTTGAATAAAGATGTGCAGGAAATAGGCTCTCCATTCGGTGCGGACAGCGCGCCGGCTGCCAGCAAGGGTGCAAGCTGCGCCGGGGCGACCGACACTCCGGCACCCGTACAGATGGAAACGGGCCATATTCTACAGGAATTGGCCGGAAAAGTCAAATGGACACATTTTAATCTTACTTTAATGTTCCTTTAATCTTTGCATGGTAGTATGTTCCGGTTTGTAGTGGTAAGCTAGCGACAAATGACCTCATTAGGTGAATTTCAACCCGAAACTTTTGATTTTTTATCAATTTGGGGGGTACACATTTTCGATTTTTATGGTATAATGGCAAGGGAAGCACCTAGGCCTCCCGGCTTTTTCGATGAGAGGATCCTGGGCACGATAAACGTTGATAAGCCAGACGCGAACGTACCGGGTGCAACAATGTCAGAGTTGTGGCTGATCGACCTGGGAGTAGGGTCTCTCATGCAGGACGAAAAACGCATTGGCGAGCCGCTTACCAGTAACCCCCCGCTGAGTTGTGAAGCTCTCTTGCCCTTTTGGCCTGGTACCGGACTGGTCAAGGGCTGGGTCGTAGTTCTCTCTGGACGATCCGCGTAGACGAGCGCGGATTGGATGTGGCAAAGGTTACTGAATTGTGCAAAGGCAGTGCGTACAATCGTCTCAGGCGCGTTGCGGATTGCAGGAACAGGGTTTGGACCCTTGGCATTACCTTGTGGCGAATTCCATCTGGGCATTTTGGTGCCGTCGTGTCCCCTGCGGGGGGTAGCGACGGCTTTGACAACGGCGCGAAACCTGAGTGAGGGGATGTAGTGGGGATGACGGACGTGGAGTTGGAAAAGGATACCGAGGCTGCGGCGTCGGCGCAGGCGAAGGCAATCGACCAGCCGGTGGCTGAGGGAAAGACAGCCCTCGAGCAGTTGCTGGACCTGGGGGGCAATCAAGGATACGTCACATACGATGATGTGATGGAGGCGATCCCTGAGGCTGAACTGAATATTGAGCAATTGGAGGATGCCTTGGCCGCTCTCATCGAGCAAGGAATTGAGATAAGCGATGCAGAGTTGGAAGAACCGGTTTCTGAGGAGAAGGAACAGAGAAAGGCAGCGAGTGTGAAGCCAACCACGGACGACATTGATCTGTCTGCCATTGATGTGGATGATTCGATCAGCCTCTATCTGAAGGAGATTGGTCGGATTCCTCTCTTGACCGCAGAGCAGGAGGTTTCCATTGCCAAACGGATGGAGGCGGGGCGGCTTGCCAGGCGGCGCCTATCGAAGGAAAAGGATCTGTCCTGGGAAGAACGCGATGATCTGCAGTACACGGTCAGAGATGGGCAGGCGGCCCACGAGCATCTAATCAAAGCGAATTCCCGCTTGGTTGTCAGCGTCGCGAAAAAGTATGTAGGGCGGGGCGTCCCGTTTCTGGATCTGATCCAGGAAGGGAATATTGGCTTGATCCGCGCCGTGAAGAAATTTGACTACCGGCGCGGCTACAAGTTCTCTACCTATGCCACTTGGTGGATCCGGCAGGCTGTGACCCGAGCCATTGCCGACCAGGGGCGGACCATCCGCGTGCCGGTACATATGTACGAGCAGATCAACCGGCTTGCGCGTGTGTCCCGGCAACTGGTCCAAGAGTTGGGGCGTGATCCAACAACGGAGGAGATTGCGGCTGAGCTTGGGGTAGGGGCCAAGAAGGTGGAGCGGATCATCAAGGTGTCACAGCGCCCGCTCTCGTTGGAGATGCCGGTGGGCGAAGAGGATGATAGCTTCCTGGGTGACTTTATTGAGGACAATGATGCCCCTTCGCCAACGGATCAAGCTTCGCAGCAGTTGCTCCGCGAGCAGATTGATGATATCTTTGCCTCGCTCACGCCGCGTGAAGTACGGATCCTCCAGCTACGTTTCGGCTTGGTCGACGGCTACAGTTACACGCTGGAAGAAGTCGGCAAGAAGTTTGGTGTGACCCGAGAACGGATCCGTCAGATTGAGGCACAGGCTCTGGGCCGGTTGCGCCATCCCAGCCGCAGCCGGAAATTGCGTGATTTCATGTCGTGATCGAGGCCCAAAATCCCGGACACATCAAAGGCGCCCCACCTCCGGGGCGCCTTTGATGTGTCATGCACGGCGGACAGGGCAGTTTGCGCTGGTGGCGATTCTTTTGTATAATTAAGTTTATCCTATTTGGAGAGGCGTAGAGACATATGGCCAAAAAGTCAGGTTCGAAGCGTAGCTCGCCCGCTTCCCAGAAGCGCAAGAAGCGATCGTCTGCTTCAACGTCGTGGATCATTCCAGTCGTGGTTGGTGTGGTGGTTGTGGCTATCATTGTCGGGGCCATCCTGTTGATGGAAGGACAGCCTGGTGAGGCAGGTGCCTCGGGACAAGTATCCACCGCTGGAGCCCAGCCTTCAAGTCCAGTTCCTTACCCCGATGTGCAACGCATATCGCTGGAGGAGACAAAGGACAAAATGGAGAGCGGCCAAGCGGTCCTGGTCGATGTCCGCAGCCAGAGCTCCTATGACAACGCACATGCCGCGGGCGCGATTTCCATCCCCGAAGCAGAGATGGATGCACGCCTGAGTGAGTTGCCCAGCGACAAACTGGTGATCCTCTACTGCACTTGAAGCCAGGAACAACAAAGTGCCCGTGTGGCACAGAAGCTTATGGATCAAGGTCTTGACAACGTGAGCGCTCTGTTGGGGGGCTTTGCTGCGTGGCAGCGCGAGGGCTATCCTTTGGAGTCGTCCAACTAGCAGCGGGCGTCCAGTAGTCGCCTATTCTGCTGGCGAGTACGAGCGGTGATCCATCCAGGAGATGGAATCACAACCTCGTGCTCGTTGTGCTTTTTGATGGTTTCTGGTATAATCCTCTGGCTTGCAGACGCTCAGGCTCGCGCCAGCGTCGACGAAGAGGAGATAGAACTTGCGCCTGCGACCCATTGCTCTGGCTTCGATCTTGGCTTTGCTGGTCGTTCTGCTGGGAATTGTCCTCATCCGTTACGTTGTGATGGTTCAACTGCCGGGTGACGATTGGCTCCCGCCACGGACGCTGCCGAACACCGATGTCAATCCCTATGGCGCCAACTTTTTCCTGGCCCGAGAGGTAGAGCCGTGGAAGCGTGAGCGCACGGTCGAGATGGCTCAGGAAGCTGGCCTAGGTTGGGCCAAGCAGCAGTTCACCTGGGCTGAGATTGAGCCGCTGCGCAAAGGTGAATTTGTCGATCCGGTCACTGGAGAGAGCAGTTGGGCCAAGTTCGACCAAATTGTGGATCTGTTGCGCAGCCACAATCTGAACATCATCGCCCGGCTGGATCGCGCGCCCGCGTGGGCCCGGCCCGCCGACACCCGTCCCGAGACGCCCCCTTCCGATTTTGAGGACTATGGCGATTTTGTTTACGAGTTTGTCAAACACTTTCGCGGGCGGGTGCAGTATATCCAAATCTGGAATGAGCCGAATATTTATCCCGAGTGGGGCGAACAGGCGGTCGATCCAGAAGCCTACACCGCGATGCTGCGGGTGGCGTACCAGCGGGCCAAGGAGGCCGACCCGAACGTGTATGTGCTGTCGGCACCGCTGGCCATCACCCTAGGTGAGCCTCACCCCGAGCCGGGCAGATGGCGGTCTATGCCTGATCCGGAGTTTCTGGAAACGATGTACGAGGCGGGCGCGGCAGAGGTCTTTGACATTCTGTCGGCCAATGCCTTTGGCTTTGACCTACCACCCGAGGAGCCACCCGATCCCCAGGTCCTTAATTTCCGGCGCGTAGAATTGCAGCGGGAGATCATGGAGCGTTTTGGGGACGAAGACAAAGCCATTTGGTTCAATGAATATGGGTGGAACGCCGCGCCGGCAACCTTTGATGATGAGCAGCTTACCTGGGAGCGAGTGAGCGAGGAACAGCAGGCTGAATACACGCTCCGGGGTATTGAGTTCGCCCGCCAAGAGTGGCCCTGGGCCGGAGTCTTTAATATTTGGTATTTCCGCCAGACGGGGCAATTGTATGCGCCCGACGATGCGGCCTACTATTTTCGTATGGTGGATGTGGACTTTACGCCGCGGCGGGTGTACGATGCGGTACAGGATGCCACCGGCGCGCTGTTTGTCGCATCTCCGGGTTATTTTGAGGAGACCAATCCGGCGGTCGTTGCCGACGTAACATGGCATGGCAGTATATCTCCCGCGGCCAGCGGGCAGTCTCTGCTGGAGAGCGATGTGCCGGGGGCGAGCTTGACCTTCGCGTTTCATGGGCATGCTGTGGAGCTGTTGACCCGGTTCGGACCCGAGGGTGGGCGTTTGCTGGCGACCCTAGATGGCCGCGATCTGGTCGATCTCCCCAGTGATGATCTGGGCCGGTCCTACATCGACTTGTATGCCGCCAACCCTGAATGGCAGGTGCGAGTGCCGCTGGTGCAGGGGCTTTCACCGGGGCAGCACGTGCTGCGGCTGACGGTGGCTGAGGGCGATCCTGTATTTGGCGCTGTCGATGCCTTTGTGGTCAATGCTGACCAACCCCCAGAATTCCCGCTGGCGGTCACGCTGGCCCTGGGGGCAGGGATCGCTCTGGCGACTGTACTCCTGGTATGGGATCTGCGGCGGCAGCGCCGCACGGACTTTTTCTAGCGCCCGATGGCGTTCTACCAACGGTAGCGTATCGCCCTGTTCCCGACGGCCAAATCCAGGCGATGAGTCACCGCCGACCCGCTGGCCGGTGTAGGCCAACCTCGAGGTTCTTGTGGACTCCAGCCTCCAGCCCCTATCCTGTCCTGGTCATCAGGTGAGCAGGGTGAAAGGTGGACCCGATCAGAGAGGAGGGAAGATGGGTGTCGTTCAAGTAGAAGTCAAGACCGCGGCGCACAGCGAACTGCAGGATATCACCGCACGGGTGCAGCAAGCTGTAGACGAGAGCGCCGTTGGGGAGGGGGTATGCCATCTTTTTGTGCCCCACACCACGGCTGGGTTGACGCTCAATGAGAACTGGGATCCGGATGTGCGCGCGGACCTAGTCCGGGCTTGGGCAGCCATGGTGCCTGACGTCCGGTACCGGCATGGCGAGGGCAACTCCCCCGCACATCTGATGTCCTCGCTGGTCGGGGCCAGCCAGACGCTGTTGATCACCGATGGACGCTTGGTGCTGGGTAGTTGGCAGGGGGTATACCTGGCCGAATTTGACGGTCCGCGAACTCGGCGGGTGCTGGTCAAGTGTGTGGCCGATCTGGTCCCGCGGGAGGACGGCTAGCGGTGGAAGGCCAGCGCGAGTGATGATGCGGGCGGGTCCTCATTCGAAGACGACCACTTCTTTGCCGTGAAGCATCTCCAAGACGCGGTTGGCGATCAACTCCAGGTGCGCGTTCTTGGCCACAAAGTTTAGATCGTCGGTGGGCACGGTCAGAACCGGACACAGACTGAAGCCATCTACCCATTTGTCGTACAGATCGTTTAGCTGGGTCAGGTACTCGGTGCGAATCTCCTGCTCGTAGTCCCGGCCTCGTTGGCGAATGCGCTCTCGCAGGGTCGGGACCGAAGCCTGTAGATAGATGACCAGGTCGGGTGGGGGAAGTATGGTGATCACCGTCTGGTAGAGGTCCCAGTAGCTGGTCCAATCGCGCTTGGTCATGTTTCCCTGCAGGTGGAGATTGCGGGCAAAGATCTCGGCATCTTCGTAGACGGTGCGGTCCTGGATGACGGTTCCGGGGCGCTCGATGATCTGCCGGTGATGGCCCAGCCGCCGCGACAAGAAGTAGATCTGGGAGTGAAAGCTCCAGGTGCGCATGTCCTTGTAAAAGTCGGCCAAGTACGGATTGTCGTCCACGGCTTCGTAGAACGGCTCCCAATAGAGAAACTCGCTCAGCATTTGGGTGAGCGTGGACTTGCCGACTCCCACATTTCCCGCCACGGCGATGAACTTTTTCACGGTCTCTCCTCTCTCCTTGGCCAGCCGGTGCGCGGTTGTCGGGGGTCTATTCCTCGCGGACGGCTGGGCTGGGTCGTCCGGCAGCGGTGAAGGTCAACTCTGTGCCCAGGTAGAGCTTGTCGCCCCAACCAGCCCGAACCAGTACTTCTTTGTCCTCGCGAACCATTTGCACCTCAACCTGGGCGGCACCCGCTTGCCGGGCGCGTTCCTCCAGCCAAAGCGCCATCTCCTGCTGGGCGTGGGCTACCGCCTGGTCCACGCTGCCAAAGTCCAAGACACCCTGGGGGAGATGCAGTCGCAGTTGATCGCCGTCATCCATGGGGGTGATCAGCACCCGCTGGCGCAGTACGACCCCACCGGCGACCGCACCGATGGCATTGGCGACTTCGGCATGGGGTGGGACCACCAAGCGCGTGTGCAGCTGGTCGGCTACGCGGGGCATGTAGGCTTCGACCGGCGCGCCAATCGCTACCAAAGGTTGCTGCAGTGTGAGTTCAATCCCCAGCGTGCTGCCGGAATCCCCGTCGAGGGCACGATGGAGCAAATAGGTGGCGGTTGGCTCCTGCTCCCATTGCGCCAGGTGTGACTCGTCGCTCAGGGCTTTGGTCACCAGTGCGGTGGAAGCCTGGCTGGAGACGCCGTTCACGATCTCCTGGCACAAGGTCGCCGGGCGGCGATGGCCGAGGGTGGCCAGTATTCGGGCCCCAAGTTCGGCGGCCTCGACATTCCACACCTGGAGACGGCCCAGGGCGTGGAGGGCATCGGTGGGAGTGAAACCCGCCTGGAGTACCAATCGCTCGGCCACGAGGCGATCGATGCGGCGCAGTACAAAGGTGCCAAAGCGGCTCTCGCGCATCAACGTAGCCAACGGGACGGGTCCGGCGGCGAGGCGGTCCAGGATGCTGGCTTCCTCCTCTTCAAGAGGGCGCGTGGCGTGGCGACGCGGCAGGAGAAACTGAGCCGCTACGTCATCGCGAGGCGGTACTGTGGCCTGGCTGCGCAGTTCGTCCAGAACCTGGGGGTACTCGCTGGCAAGCAGACTCAGCGGCACAACCCGTCGCGGCCCAATGGCCAATTGTCGGTCGGATGTGATGCGCACATGGCTGTCGCCGCCCAGGCCCACGGTGTGCACGTCTACGGCTTCGACCATCGTCCGCCAGCGGCCCACCTGGGCGCCCTCAGGATTCAGGCGGGGGCGACCATCGCGCAGGGAGGCGATGTCCGTGGTTGTACCGCCCATGTCCACTGCCCACAGCGCGCCGTGATCGAAGGCGATCCCGGCCTGGGTCGCCAAGTGCCAGGCACCGACGGCGCTGGCGGCTGGCCCGGATAGAATGGTCTCGATGGGACGCTTCATGGCCCACTCCGCGCGGACCAGCGAGCCATCCCCCTTGACTACCATGAGCGGGGCGTTTATCGAACGCTCAAGCAGCGTGCGGCGCAGGGTATCGATTAGTTCACGCAAAAGGGGCACCAAGCGAGCGTTCAGCGCTACGGTGGTGGCGCGACGGACCGAGTTCAACCGGGTGGTCAGCTCGTGGCCGCAGGTGACCGGCAGACCGGTCAAGGCCTCGATAGCGGCCCGCACCTCTTGTTCATGGGATGGGTTTCGAACGCCAAAGTAGCCTGATACGGCAAAAGCTTCGACTTGGTCTTTGCGCGCCAGTACCTCTTGGCGCAGAGTGGTCATGTCCAGGGGGGCGACCGGATCGCCATGGATATCGTGTCCGCCCCGCAGGTACACTACGTCGTCGGTGACTAGATCGTCCTCGAAGTCGTAGTGCTGGATGAGTTCGGCGTCGTAGCCAATGAGGATCAAGCATACCGGGCTGCCCTGCCCCTCCACGATGGCATTGGTGGCCAAGGTGGTGGAGAGTGCAACGAGATCTACCTGCGAGGGGGTTGGGGCGCTGTCCTGCCGGAATACGGCATCGATGGCCTGACCAATGCCAATCGATAGGTCACGCCTGGTGGTCAGGGCTTTGGCCGAGCAAAGAACCCGACCGCTTGCCTGATCGACTAGGGCAGCGTCGGTGTAGGTGCCGCCGGTATCGATCCCCAATGATATGGTCACGCTGCATCCTCCCGTCTACGCCAGCAGGTATCTTTGAGGGCGCAGTACTTGCACACGGAGCCGACTTTGTTGCTCTGATAGCCAGGTCCCAGGCCGACGAGGCCCGAAGCGGACTTGTGGGGCTCCAATACATTGTGGGAGCTGAGCTGTACTCCGATCTGGTCCAGGTCCAGCAGGCTACACAACTCCCTCTGGCCTTTCAGGGGCCATCCGACCAAGGATCCGGGGCTAAGTGAGGGACTGACTCCCCAATCTTCTTCGGCGGCCGCATCCTCGGCCAGGCACCGGAGTGTTTCGCCAGCGGCTCCCAAGGCCACGACACCGGCGCTGTCGAGCAGGTACGATTGTAGGCTTTCACCGCTGGTTTGGAGCTCGTGGACGCGCTTCTCCAAGAGGGGGCCAATGGTGATGACACCCACCAGAGCCTGCTTGGCGGGAGCGAGGAGATCGGCTTTGGGACCAACGTGCAATGTGGCCTGCCGTCCGGCCTGGGCTGGCGAAGAGAGGTGAACGCGCTGACCCTCGACGGTGCGAACGTCGAACCAATTGTATACGATTTTGGGTTGCCACAGATCCTGGGCAAGGGCCAAGGCTTCTTCTGCGCTCTTTAAGAGCCAGGGACGGATCTGTCCCCGCTGCCGGTGGGGGACAATCTCCTCGGCTGTCAAGGTGATCGGGATGTCTTTTAGGACTGGCACAAGCTTTGCTCACCCTCCTGTAAAATGTCGGCGGCATTTTACCACATTTTGTCTTGACTCGAAAATGACAGGCTGGTCAAATCCACAGAACCAGTGTATAATAGCTTACCTCTTGTCGCTTCGAGGGGATCTCTGGCAAAGGAAGCCTTCATTGGAGCCCAAATACACAGATGTGCAGCAGACAGTTCAACGCCGTCCTCGACTCACGGCTGTTGTTCTGGCCCTGGCGTTGTTGGTTATTGTCTTGTTCATCATGATCCCTCCGGCTTCGGTGCTGGGCAAGGCCGACCTGGTGGGGTATGGTATCTGCCATCGCCTGCCCGAGCGCTCGTTCTTTTTGAACGGCCGGCAGCTGCCCCTGTGCGCGCGTTGTACGGGCACGTTTCTGGGTGCCGTGCTAGGGCTGACCGCGATGCTCGTTTTGGGACGCCGGCGCGCTTCGCGGCTGCCACCCGTCCCGGTGCTGGGCATATTGGTGATGTTTACTACGTTTTGGGCTTTTGATGGGTTGAACTCGTACATGACTTTTTTCCCCGGTGCGCCGCACCTGTACGAGCCCCAGAACTGGCTACGGCTGACGACCGGCCTGCTGAATGGGCTGACGCTGGTGAGCTTTGCTTTTCCTATCTTCAACTTTACGATGTGGCGGGAGCCCTCGCGCGAGCGGGTCTTGAAGAATGCCCGTGAGCTGCTGGTCATCCTGCCTTTCGTTGCGATCTTGGTCCTGGTAATTCACGCCGAGATCGACATCCTGCTCTACCCGCTGGCGATTCTCAGCAGTCTCGGTGTGTTGATGATGCTGACCCTTATCAATTCCATGGTGGCGGCGGTGGTGCTGGGCCGGGAGGGGTACGCGGAGTCGTGGCGCCAAGCTGTGGTGCCTATGACGGTGGGCCTGGGCCTGGCCCTGCTGATGTTGCTGCTGATGGTGGGATTGCGGGCCTATTTGACGGTGAAACTCGGGTTGCCCTTCTGAGGCGGGTTCATTTGGCGCCGGGGGGCGATGGCTAGGGCGCTGGTGTAGCTTCGGGAGCCGGTTGGCGCGCGGCGACGAGCACGGCCCGGAACAGCCGGGCAGGGCTCTCCCGGATCCAGAGAAAGGCCAGTAGCGTGTCGATCAAGGTAAAGACCAAGACAAAGGCACGCCGGCCAATGACAAAGACGTAGAATTGGTCTTGGGTGATGCCAGCCAAGGCCAAGACCGCCCACCACCCCCCTTCCAGGAATCCCAGAGAACCAGGTGTGATGGCGAAGACGAGTGTCAGCTGAGCCACGCTGACGCCCATGACCATCAGGTGCCATGGAATGTCCAGGTTCAGGGCTTGGGCGATGAAGAACAGCCGGACCCCTAGCAGGCTGTACATCACTATGGTCAAGAGAAACGCCCGGACGGCCAGATTGTTCGGCAGAAAGGTGTCTGTGGCGAGACGATTGATCTGGCCCGGCAGACGGCGCACCAGACGGGGCCCGATGAGTGGCAGCCGGGCCAAGGGTTTGGAGATGCGCGCCCCGCTACGCCCCACAAAGTGGATGCCTTGCTCGTACCGCCAGGCAACGAGGAGCACACCGCTGACGAGAATCCCGCCGATGAGCGAGAAGGCGAGAGGACGACTGATCCAGTCGACAAGGTACAGAGCGACCGGGATCACCAAGAGCAGCGCCAGAAGCAAGTCGAAGAGCTTGTCAAGAAAGACCGAGAGGGCCGATCGCTTGAGGGAGAAGCCCCGCGACAGACTCAGGGCCACCGGTCGCCCACCCAGCATGCCCAAGGTGATGGGCACTACTTGGCCCATAAGCATGCCGAGCATGTGATAGGTAAAGAAGTAGCGATAGGGCGCGACTGTTTGCTCTGCTACTTGATTGGTGATGAGGGACCAGCGGCAGGCGGCCAGAAGATTCCAGAGGAGGGTCACGGCGAACGCCGCCAACAAGTATCGCCAGTCGCTCTGGGCGATCTGGGTCCATGCCTCGGTCCCGCCTTGGTACAGGATCAGCACAAAAGCCAAAACTCCCAGAATGTTGATGATCCACGACAGAAGCCTGTTTCGACTTCTTTTCTGTTGCTTCAGGCCCATGCCTGTCCCTTGCTCCTCCATCCGGATGTCCCGCGATTGATCGAGTATACCACAGAGTAGGGGAATGTGCACGAAATCCTCTATCTGAGGCTTGACAGAATAGAACATTTGTGCTATACTGGGGCTATCGAGTGTGGCAGAGGAGGCAGGTATCATGGGTGCCGATGGAAAACTGCGAGCGTTGGAGACGACATTGACCAGCATACAGAAGCGATACGGCGAGGGTTCGATCATGCGTCTGGGACAGGCCGGCCATCTACAGGTGGAGGCTATCCCTACCGGCTCGCTGGCGCTGGACCTGGCGTTGGGCATTGGCGGCGTGCCGCGCGGGCGTGTCACCGAGATCTATGGCCCGGAAGGCTCGGGCAAGACGACGGTGTGCCAGCACATTGTGGCCGAGGCCCAGCAGATGGGCGGGGTGGCAGCCTTTATCGACATGGAGCATGCGCTGGACCCGGTGTACGCGGCCAAGTGCGGGGTGGATGTAGAGGAGTTGTACATCTCGCAGCCGGACACGGGGGAGCAGGCGTTGGAGATAGCGGAAGCCCTGGTGCGGAGCGGGGCGGTGGAT
>JASFOV010000001.1:0-32254 GCA_050116355.1 Anaerolineae bacterium | reverse complement strand
CAATTACGAAGACCCGGAGACGCCCGATCCGCGGGTGTTGCTCACGCTCACTAACGAAAATGTCTCGGGCAGCAGCGGCATCGATAGTGTGGCTGAGGTCATGGTCAGCAACGAGCCCAGCTTTGGCGGTGCCATCTGGCAGCCGTACAGTATGAACATCCCGTGGGTACTGACCGATAGCAATGGCACGCAGATGGTTTATGTACGCTACCGGGACTCGACCGGATATGAAACAAACTCTACGGATAGCATTCTGTTGAACATACCGCGCGAGTTCGATCTGAGCTTGAGCACCACGGCCCTGGTTTTTCTGTACGATATCGGGGCGGGGTTCCGTAGCTCTTCCGCCAAGGAGGTGGCGGTGGTGAACGAGGCCAGCAGCACGCCCATGGAGTGGAGCCTGGAGGTCAGCGATGGGGGAGGCTGGCTAGAGGTCACGCCCCTGGCGGGTACGACGCCTGGCACTGTGTACATCTCGGTGGCCGGTTTCTCCACGGCGGTACCTGGCACTTACGAGGCGACCATCGTGGTTACTGCCGATGAAGGGTCGAACAGCCCGGAGTCGATCAGTGTCACTGTGGTGGCAGTCGACCGGCTGTACCACGTCTTCTTGCCGGCGGTGTACAATGCTCCGTAATGTGCGTGTTGGCACAGCGAAGGGCCTCCCCAGGGAGGCCCTTTTTGCTTCTGGCACGCGTGCACCGCTAGGAGGATAGGCGGACGGCAGCTTGAGCGCCTTTTTCGGTCAGCGACCAAAGGCGCCCCGGCCCTGTTACAGAGCAGTGGCCGATGGGGCAAGCGGAGCACTGATTTCCGCAATTGTCGTTGATGGATCGCAAATAGCCAAGCCGCGCTAGGTCCTCAAGCCCTGCTTCTAGTAGGGGTTGGGGGATAGATAGCTGCTCGGCCAGGTCTTGGTAGCTGTGGATGCCACCCTGGGCAATGAGACGCAGCAGTTGCTCTAGCATCATCCGAGGGCGGTCACTAGCTGGTAGGTCAGGATGCCGCCGGTGAGGGAGAGCAGCAGCGACAAAACCACGCTAAAGGCGGTCCAGCCCCAGCTTTTGGTTTCCTGCCGGATGGCGGCCACGGTGGCAATGCAAGGGATGAAGAGCATCTGGACGACGAGGAAGGCTAGGGCGGCAGCCGGGGTGAGGACCCCGGCCAGAGACGCTTCCAGGCCACCACCCTCGGCACTGCCAAAGAGGATGCCCAAGGTGGCGATGGAGTTCTCTTTGGCGACGACACTGGAGAGCAGGGCAACCATCATCTCCCAGTCCAGCCCCATCAAGGCCCCGAGGGGGGCCAAAGCCTTGCCCACGCTGGCCAGGTAGCTGGTGTGGATGTCACCTTGGGGCAGCGTAGACAAAGCCCAAATCACAACGGACATGACGAGGATCAAGGACCCCGCCTTTTTTAAGAACTCGGCACTGTTCTGCCAAACTTGAATGCCGATGGTGCGTAGGTTAGGCCGATGATAGAGGGGCAATTCCATGATAAAGGCCGCTCGCTCGCCCTTGAGGATCCATTTGTTGATCAATACACCAACTGTGGCCAGGACGACCAGGGTGACGGCAATCAGTCCCCAAGCTACGAAGGTGGCTGCCCGCCCGAAGAATATGGGGGCGATAAAGACGATGACGGCCATGCGGGCGGCGCAGGGGACCAGGGGAGCCAAGAGGATGGTCAATAGCCGCGCCCGGCGCGAATCGATAATACGCGAACCCATCACGGCCGGTACATTGCAGCCAAATCCGAGGAAGAGGGGCAAGAAGCTCTTGCCGTGCAGGCCCATGAGGTGCATGAAACGGTCCATCACATAGGCGGCACGGGCCATATAGCCCATGTCTTCCAGCAAGGCCAGTACTGCGAAAAAGATGACGAGGATGGGCAGAAAGGTGATCACCGTTCCCGCTCCAGCGATGGCGCCATCGACGACCAGGCTTTGCAGCCAAGCCGGTGCGGCTGCGAGCCAGTTGGTGGCCACGGCGGCGAGATTGCCCACCACGTAGATATCTAGCAACTCCTGGAGCGGGGTACCGATGGCAAAGGTCAACCAAAAGACAATGCCCAGGATGGTGGCTAGAATGAGCAATCCCCACAGGGGATGGGTGGCCCAACGGTCCAGTCGCTCGGTGAACGTGATCTGGCCGGCGCGGGGCCGGGTTACTGCGGCGCGGATCATGCGGCCAACCCAGTCGTAACGGCCGCTGGCTATGGCCAGCACGGCGTCCTCATGGGCCATCAGGATTTCGTGGATCTGCTCCCAGCGATCGGCGGGCAGGCATTGCTCGCGCATGAGAGTTGTGATCTCGTCGTCCCCTTCCAGCAGCTTGAGGGCGATCCACTCGCTGGGGTAAAGCTCAGGCACACAGTCAGCAACCAGACGATGGATCCCGTCGAGCACCTGGCGGTGATCGGCGCGGATCTCGGGGATGCTAGGCTGGTACGGGATCTCCCCCCGGGCCAATTGGTCCACAGTCTCGATCAACTGTTGGACCCCCCGGTTTTTGGAGGCGACCATAGGGACAACGGGCACGCCCAGGGCTGCCTCTAGCACTTGGGGCTCAATGTTCATGCCTTCGTGGGCTGCGACGTCGACCATGTTCAGTCCGACCACAACCTTTGTCGGCAACGGCACAATCTCGGCAACCAGGTACAGATTGCGCTCCAGTGAAGCGGCGTTAACCAAAACTACGACGACATCGGGGCGTTGTTGGATAATATAGTCTCGGGCGATGACCTCTTCCGCCGAGTTGGCCGTCAGGCTATAGGTGCCCGGCAGATCAACGAGGTGGATGGTGGTCCCATTGAAACGGTAGACACCGGTCTTTTGTTCGACCGTCTTGCCCGGCCAGTTGCCCACATGCTGGCTCAGGCCCGTCAGCAGATTAAAGACCGTGGATTTGCCGACGTTGGGCTGACCAGCAAGGGCCACCGTCAGGGTTACCTCACCGGCCAGGACCTCGGCGCCACGGTTCTTTAGCTCTGGCAGCGAAGACGAACTAGTTGGCATCCGTCATTTACTCCAGCCGGTCGACGAGGATTTTGCTCGCCTCGCCGCGTCCTAATGCCACCCGTGTATCGCGGAGGGTGACGATGATCGGGCCATGCCCATAGTTTTGGACTACTTTGAGCTTGGCACCCGGTGTGAAACCCAGGGAAGCCAGGCGGCTCAGATAGTGGTGTCCGCCTTTCAGGGTGCGGATCTGTACCGATTCACCAATCGGGACTGCGCTGAGGTTCATACCGTTCTTTGACATCGTTGTCGGCTCCATGTCTGGATACTCTTTCTCCTAGAATAGATCGTTGATGAACTGTGGGCAATGCCCGTGTACTTGCAACTGCGACTCAATTGCACAACACCGGGACAAAAAAGAACTCTTGCCCGCAAGCTGGGTGTAAACATGACCCGAATCTCATTCCTGACTGCAGCTTGCACAATACCCTGTCAGTTCGACTTGTGTGCTGGTGACCTCAAAGTCATAGGCCGCTCCTGCTTGCAAAGCTGCTTCGGCAAATGCATCACTGTCTACTTCGAATACCTTGCCGCAGCGCAGGCAAACAAGGTGGGAGTGCTCCGCCTTGTCAGCGAGTTCGTAGTGGTGGTGATTGTCGTCCAGGTGGAGCTCGTGTACCACGCCAGTCTCTTTGAGGACGGTTAGAGTGCGATAGACTGTGGCTAGGCTGATCTGGGCATCCCGGTGCCGGCCCTGGTGGTAGATCTCTTGGGCGTCCAAGTGAGTCTCGGCCCGAGCCAATATATCCAGGACCGTCCTGCGCTGTGGCGTTATGCGTTTGCCTGCGGCCCGCAAGCGTCGTTCGCTGCTCGTTGCCAGGTTCTCCATTGTGTACCTGCTGTCATATGCAAATGAGAATCGTTTGCATCTGCAAGTAGTATACTCGAGGTGTGATATCTTGTCAAGCTTCACGGAGTTTGGAACTGGGAAGCGGCAAGGGTCGAGGGGTGAGAATGCTCGCACGAAGGCGTACTCACCCCTCAATTGGGGCGGATCCTCGTCTGTCAGGAGAGAATATCGTACCTCAAGTTTGGAACTGCGGCTTATGCCTTGAAGAGATTCTGTAGTAGGAACCAGACGTTGGCTGGTCGCTCGGCGAGGCGACGCATAAAGTAGGGGTACCATTGCTGACCGTAGGGCACGTAGGCCCGCACCTGATAGCCACTGGCGGCTAGCTGGCGCTGCAAGCCAGACCGGATCCCATACAGCATCTGAAACTCAAAGCGGTCGGGGGGAATGGAGTGCTGGCGCGTATATGTCTTGGCCCACTCGATCAATTCTGTGTCGTGGGTGGCAATGGCGGGGAACACACCGTTGGCCTGGGCCGTTTGGCCAAAAAGCTGTTCCATCAGCCGGATGAAATTGGCATCGGTGTCGGCTTTGCCCGGATATGCAACCTCGGGGGGCTCGTCGTATGCCCCCTTGACCAAGCGCACCGAAGCACCTAGTCCCACCAAGCGGGCCACGTCGTCAGCGCTGCGGTAGAGATAACTCTGAATGACCACGCCCACGTTTTTGTGTCGTGGCCAGAGCTCTTCGAATAGGTCCAGGGTCGGCTGGACGTAGTCGTAGCTCTCCATGTCGATGCGCACAAAGCATTGGGCCGGGGCGGCCCGGTCGGCGATGCGCGCCAGGTTCTCGGCGGCGAGGGCTGGGCTTAGATCCAGACCCAGTTGCGTGAGTTTGACTGAGATGCCGGAGTCGATGCTGCTGGCTTCGATGGCCCGCACGAGATCCAGGATCTCAGTGGTTGCGTCGCGGGCTTGTGTCTCGCTGGCCACGTTCTCGCCCAGGTGATCCAAGGTAGCGTGCAGGCCCTCGCCATTGAGGGCCTGCACCGCGGCGATGGCCTCCTGCAACGTTTCACCGGCGACGAACCGGCGGACCATCCTCCGGGCCAGACCTGAGCGAACGGTCAGCCCTTGTAGCCCTTCGCTGCGGGAAAGGGTCAGGAAAAAGCTGCGCATCAAGGACATCGCGACCCCTTGCTGTAGGAAGGGGAACTGGGTTCCCCGCGGTTAGGCTTTGCCCAGCACGGCTGCCAACAACGCCATGCGGATATACATACCATTTTCCATCTGCCGGAAGTACGCTGCCCGTGGATCGTTGTCGATGGCATAGCTGATCTCGCTGACGCGCGGCAGGGGATGCATGACAATCATTTTCTCTTTGGCCTGTTCCATCAACTCCGGGGTAATGATATAGTGGTCTTTGACCGAGTCATACAGGGCTTGGTCGGAGAAACGCTCCCGTTGGACGCGGGTGACATAGAGCACATCAACCGTGCCAATGATATCGTGCACATCGTAGGTCTCTTTCACGGGTCGGCCAGCGGCCTGGACCTCATTCATCACGTCGAGGGGCATGCGCAGAATCTCGGGAGAAACAAACGTCATCTGGACATCATACTGGCTCAGGAGGCGCGCAAGCGAGTGGACCGTGCGGCCGTAGCGTAGGTCGCCAACCATGGCCACGTGCAGACCATCGATCTGGCCCAGTTCGGACTGGATGGTGTATAGGTCGAGCAGCGCCTGGGTGGGGTGCTCACCGACACCGTCCCCGGCGTTGATGATCGGCTTGCGCGCATACTCCGCTGCGACCTTGGAGGCGCCGACCTCTGGATGGCGCAGGACAATCACGTCGGCGTATGATTCCAGGGTGCGGATCGTATCGGGCAAGCTCTCACCTTTGGTCACCGACGAGTAGCGCACTTCGTTGATGGGGATCACGCTGCCGCCCAGCCGGGACATGGCAGCGACGAACGACGAGCTGGTGCGGGTGCTGGGCTCGTAGAAGACGCAAGCCAGCACGTGTCCCTTGAGCAGGTCGGTGGAGCCAACGCGCTTGACCACGGCCCGCATCTCATCGGCCACGCTCAGGATGTAGCCCAAGTTCTCGGGGGTAAACTGCCGGACGGATATGATGTCCTGCCCGTAGAAGCCACTATCCAGTTTGGGCGCCAGCCCTACTGTCTTGATGCCGTTGTTCATTTCTCTTGTCATCGTCTCCTCCACATTTTTTCTCAAACAGTTTGAAAAGAGGGTGGCGCCGGACGACCAGCGCCGCTCTCTGAGATCACGGCACAATCATGCGGCCCGATCCAGGTGGCGCCTGGATCTCTCCGTCCAGATACACAGTCTGACCCCGCAACACCACGCGCCGGATGCGACCCTGAACGGTCATGCCAGCGAACGGGGTCCAACCGCATTTGGTCTGTAGGCCATCGTCGTCCAGTGTATAGCGCGCGCTAGGGTCAACTTCAACCCATGTGTCAGGCTGGGCATCCAGACCGAAGATGCGTCGAGGCGCCCCATGGGCCAGCTCTATGAGCCGCTCTAGCGCCAGCCGTCCCTCAGCAACCGCCGTCAACAGGAGGGGTAGCATGGTCTCAAGCCCGGGAACGCCGGGAGGCGGCGAGTCGCTCTCTTTCTCGGTGCGGCTGTGGGGGGCATGGTCGGTCGCAATACAGTCAATGACATCAAGGTTCTGCCATAAAGCGGCTACATCGGTTTCGGTGGCCAAAGGGGGCTTCATGGACCCATATGCTCCCAGCTGTTTGGCGTCCTTGTCAGACAGGAACAGGTGGTGGGGGGCGACCTCGCAGGTTACTTGGGCGCCAGATGCCTTGGCGGCTCGAATCAGTGCAATTTCGTCAGCCTGGCTGACATGGCAAAGGTGGAGCCGGCGCCCGAAACTGCGGGCCAGTCCGATGGCCATCGCTGCTGATAAACCTTCGGCGTGGACGGCAATGGGACGACCAGCAGGCCACCGTTGAAAGTGGGACAGCAGCGCGCCCAGATTTCGCATGCGCAGCGGTCCGTAGGTTTGGTCCAAATAGATCTTTAATCCTACAGCGCGGCGGGATAAGGGGGCAAGTTGTTGGGCATTGCCGGCTGTAGCGCCGACAAACAGACCCACGTCGCACAGGGCTTTCTCTTCGACCAACGCCTGTACCCGGTCCAATGCGCGGGAGTCTACTACGGGGGGGAAGGTATTGGGCATGGCCAGGACAGCGGTCACGCCACCGGCCAGTGCTGCGGCCGTGCCGGTTGCAATGTCCTCCTTATGTTCTCCTCCTGGCTCACGAAGGTGAACATGCACATCCACCAAACCGGGTAGGCGCAAGGGCGGCACGCTATCGTCTCCCCGGCCCTGTAGAGGGGAGCCGGCAGGGAAAGCTCTGTCGTGGGAATTGGGATGGGGCACCGGGTTGGGGACAGAAAAAAAGGGCACTCAGCCGGGGGATGCCCCCCGCCGGTGCCCGGTGTGTGCTCTGGGTTGCAGGTTGAGTTTGCTGTCTCACGCTCCTCCGCCTGTTTGGCCCATTCTGAAAAGCGAGTTGTGGACTTGATGCGGGCTAAACCTATTCGATCGAATCGCCGCATTGTATCATAGAAGGCGGGACGTGGCAAATCAATCCCCGCGTTCCGCAGATAGCCCGAAGCGGGTGGACCATCGCGCACAAGGCCCGACAAAACGCGAGAGCCAAGGGTGGCCCCAAACCCTTGGCTCCCAGTCAAAAGGAGGAGAAGAGAAACCTATATACAGCATGGCCCATGATGTCCTTCGCACGAATGGTTCCACCCGATTGTAGTCCCTGGTTTGAAGGTTGCTCGCCCGCCATGGGCCATGCCCCTGTATGTAAAGGCATTATAGCATGACTTGCGCTGCTTTGCTGGATGGATACTTGACGACTGCCCTACGCTCGCCGGACGAATCTGTCACGCATTGGCTGGAAGTCAGCCAAACTCACCTAAAATCGTAAAAATCGATGGTCAATTTTGTGCCCGGCGCGGATTCTGAGAGGACCGAGAATGTCTATGATGCGCTGGATAGATTGACAAATCTGTAAGAGTCGGGTAGTATCACCAAGCTAAAAGTCAAATTCCATGCCCAGGGTAGGGATAGAGGAGGCAACATGGGTCTGCGGCGATACCTGAGCCTGCTGGTGTTGGCAATCGTGGGTATCGGCCTGCTCCCAGCAACGCCAGCAGCGGAAGAAGCGAGGCTCACACCCGAGTCGCTGGCGGGTTCCACGGTTCATACGGGGGATTGTTACCGATCTGGACAGGTTCAGGAGCCGGCCTTTGAGGTCTACAACTTTTCGCAGGACAGCGAGTGGGTGGAAGAGGTGGAGTTGACGTTCCCTGCCACTTGGGTGGTCTCGTGCCAGAAACAAGATCCGGTCGATTCATGTGGATACGATGTCAGTTTCGGCTGCAGCGTCTCTGGCAGTAGGGTGTCCTACTCGGGTGGACCGGACCCGATCCATGACGGGTGTAGTTGGGGTTTTGGTGTGCAGGTGACGGTGCCGGCGGGCATTACCGGCACGCAAGTCCTGGACTGGCGCCTTGTGGGTGATGAGTGGGGCGATGCCCCCCATGTGGCCGTTGGGAAGATCGACGTCTACAACTGCGATGACCTCGGCTGGCTGCGCGGAACCGTGCGCGATTTCGAAGCGGGCGGTGCGGAACCGGCGTGCAGCGAGCCGATCGTGCATATCCAGTCGATGGACATCGATGTGCCGGTAGCAGCGGATGGAGCCTACGGCCCCGTGACGTTGCCGGTGGATGTGTATACCGTCACGGCGGCCGCCCCCGGCTATTCGGAGGAGATGGCGGTGGTCCGCGTGGGGGTGGGCATGACCACGACCCAGGACCTGGACTTGCGGCGACCGGTTCTCGCTGTGTCACCGTCTGATTTTGTGTCTGTTACGGTTGCTGCCGGCGAAGTGACGACGCACACGCTGATCATTTCCAACCAAGGCCACCTGCCGCTCGACTTTGAGGTTGTGGAGGTCGATCCGGGCGCGGCGGTGCGCTCCCTGGACATACCAGCCTTCCAGACCACGTGGCTGGCGGGTGAAGTGGAGATCGATCCCCAGCTGCTGAACCGGCTGAGCGATCGTCAGGCCGCCGATTTCTTTGTTGAGATGCGGCTTCAGGCCAGCCTCGATGCGGCCTACGCGATCAGGAGTTGGGCTGATAGGGGACAGTATGTCTTCCAATCGCTCAGGAATGCCAATACCGCGCAAGCACCGGTGATCGCCTACGCCCAAGAACAAGGGCTAGACTACCGGACGTTTTTGGTGAACAATACGGTTCTGATCCGGAACGGCACGCTCCAAAATGTACGCGCCCTGGCCTCTATGCCCGAGGTCAAGACAATCCGCGCCAACCGGCTGCACAAGTTGGAGCAACCGGTCGAGGCGGCGGAACCCGAGAGCTGGGGCTGGAACCTGGACCGTCTCGATCCCGATGCGGGCCAGTTCGGTATGCAAGCGGTCCAGGTGTGGCAGGAGTACGGCGTGCGGGGGGAGTGTGAGGGATGCGGGTACGGTGGCGAAGACAATGTCGTGGTGGCCAGTATCGATACCGGCGCCTATTATGAGCACGAAGCCCTGGTACGCCAGTACCGGGGAACTGTGGGGAATGGCACCTTTGACCACGACTATGACTGGTATGCGCCCACAATTTCGGCGACCCTGGCGTGTGACGGCGCGGCGTCGGCGCCTTGTGATTGGCACAATCATGGGTCAGGCGTGACAGGGATCATGGTTGGCGAGACAGAAGACCAGGTAGAGCAGATCGGTATCGCGCCCGGCGCGCAATGGATCTCGTGCATGGGCTGCGATACACCGCCCAACGAGTGCTCTGAGGAGGCGCTGCTGGCTTGTGCGGACTGGATCGCGGCCCCCACCAAATTGGATGGTTCGGATCCCGATCCTTCTCAACGGCCGCACATTGTCAATAACTCTTGGGGCGATGCTGGCTGCGACCCGTGGTATGACGGGGCGATTGCGGTCTGGCGGGCCGCGGGCATCTTTCCCGCATTTTCGGCCGGCAATTCGGCCGGCTGCGGGACGGTGGGGTCGCCGGGTGATTCGCCCCATGCCTTTGGTACGGCCGCTCATAGTTGGACAGGCTACAATCTCTATGCGGGCGGGCCCAGCTGCTTTTTCCCTACGCCCAGCTGCGACCCACACGCCCACCAGATCGCCCCACACGTCAACGCACCGACTTTTGGCCGCACGTCGGGCAAGTCTCAAGATGCCTACTTTCTCCTCAGCGGCACCTCGGGGGCCAGCCCCCATGCTGCCGGGTGCGTGGGCCTGATGTGGGCCGCCAATCCGCTGTTAATCGGAGATATCGAGACGACGTTTACCATTCTAGAGCAATCGGCTGACCGCTCTTCTACGCAGCTCTGGGCCGAGGGAGACTGTGGGAAGCCTGCGTGCGCCGGGGATGAGCCGTACCCCAACTATGAGTATGGCTGGGGCTACCTGGACTGTCACGCGGCGGTGGCGGCGGCGTTGGGCGTCCGGACAGATCTGGAATGGGTCTCTGTGGAACCTGTCTCGGGCACGGTGGATATCCAGGACTCGAGCAGCATCGAACTTGTGTTTCGCTGTAGCGAGAGCCGGATGTACGCGGGCGCGGTGCGCGTCCTCCACACTGATCCCTGCCAGGCGCCGGTCGAACTCCCCATCGAGCTGGCCTGTGAGGGCGGAATCTACCGCTATTTCCTGCCCTTTTTTACTGGCTGTCGTCCGGGCAACGAGTTTCCCCCCTGTACCGGTCACACAAGCCCCTGAGAGAGCTATCTCTTCTTCGATCTCGTTCTTCTGGCTGGATGGCATGCGGTGGTGGTGTAACCTCATTTGACTTGACGCGCGGATTGTTCCATCGCAATCGGCCGGAGCGGACAACCTGAGCAGGTCGCCTATTCTGACCACCGGTGCTGGCCGCCCGTGCTGGCGGCAGGACAGTGCATGACAGTGCAAGCCAGTGAGGGGCGCTGGTGGAGGCTTCTTCGGCCAGCTCAGGATGCCTCCGCTCGGAAGCCGCGGATGAATGAGGTAACCCTACATGCGGTGGGAGAGAGGGGCGGTACAGGCCGTCCGGGGATCGGGTAGCTGGGCCGAAGGCGAGGTCTGCGCTTAAGAGCGGGACGCCTACGGGCAGGCTGGTGGATCAGGCACGCCAACTGGCGGCACGGTGCAGGGCGTCGAACAGGCGCTGTGCCGTTGCTTCTGTCCCAGCTAGCTCCTCGGGGTGCCACTGGACGCCCAAGGCAAAGGGATGGTCCGGGGACTCGATTGCCTCGATGATGCCATCGGGGCTGCGCGCCACAACGGATAGGCCAGCGGCAACGTCCTTCAGTGCTTGGTGGTGCATACTGTTGACGGCTAGGGCCGTGGTGCCGACAATACGGGCCAAGCGCGATCCAGCGCTGATGTTCACGCTGTGCGCACGGTGATCCCGTGGACGGTCCTTGCCCCAGTCGTGCTTGCCGGCGCCGGGCACCTGGGCCTTGATATCCTGGTACAGCGTGCCGCCCAATGCGACGTTGAGTACCTGGATGCCACGACAAATGGCCAACAGCGGCAGGCGGTCGTCCATCGCCCAGCGGGCCAGCGTCAATTCGGTGGCATCGTGGTCCGGCGAGGCGAGGTGCACGCTGCTGTGAGGCGCTTGGTTGTAGTGAGCCGGGTCCACATCCGCTCCGCCGGGCAAGAGCAGGCCATCCAGCAAGTTGTACAGGCGGCGCAGGCGGTCGAGATCGGTTAGGTGCGGGATGAGTACGGGCGCTGCACCGGCCCGGATCAAAGTCTGGATGTAGCTGCGGTTCTGCCCCAGACGCGGGGGGGGTTGGGTATCGGTGCACGTAAGGCCGATGATGGGCGCTGGCATGTCGCGTTCCCGGCGGCTCGGTAATCGAGTAGGGGTAGCGCTAAGGGCTGGTCGTGGTGGTGATGGTTGCCGTCGGCGCCAGGGTGACCGTGGGGGCGGTGGTCGCCGTTGGCGCTAGGGTGACTGTGGGGGCACTAGTCGCTGTGGCCGAGAGTGTGGATGGGGTGGCAGCCACAGTCGGCTCGAGTGTGGGCGTCGTTTCAGCGGTGGGGGATTGTGTGGGCTCGGCGGTCTGCTCGCCGGTGGCGATAGGGGTGAGGGTTGCTTCTGTCACCTCCTCACCCGCTTTCTCGAAAACGCGGTCGATCACTTCCTCCGGTTCACCCAGGGTGCCCAGCGCCTGGCCATTGATGGTGACCTGTACCACACCTGCGTTTCCGATGCGCAGTTCGATGCGCTCTTCGCCGTACCAGGAGCGATAGGTGTCCGCATCGAGCTCTCCTTGGAACTGGCGGACGCCATCGACAGTCACCTGGATCCAGGAGGTATCGGTAAACAACAATTCCAAAAAGATTCCGGTATAGATGGGCGGCGACGGCGTGGGCGATGGCGACGGTGAAGGTGTAATGCTGGGTGTATGTGTGGGCTCCAGGGCAACCGTGGTCGTCGACACACCGGTGGCCGAAGCGGTGGAGGTCGCGGAACGGGTAGCGGTCGCTGTCCAGGTTGCTGTGGACGGGTTGGCGTCCGTGGCTAGAGGTGTTGGCTCGGTGGTAGGCGTCCTAATCGCTTCACCCCAAGCCAGTAGATCGTACACCTGAGGGTAGGCCCACCAGGCCAATAAGCCCAATGCAACGATAACAATGATGACTGCCCCGATCAGCAGCCAGCGACGGCGCCCCCCGCCGATTCTGTGCAGGGCTACCGGCCGGAACGGTTCGGTTACAAACGGCGATGTTTCGTTGACTTGGACGGGTGTCGAGGCAGGGAGGGAAAATACCTCAGGGTAGTGCTCAGTCGCTGCGGCAAGGTCCAGTTCCAGGTAGGCGGCATAGTTTCGCAGAAAGCCACGACCCACAAAGGGATCGGGCATCGATGCTAGATCGCCCTCTTCCAGGGCCTGGAGATAGCGGAGGCGGATATGTGTATCGGCTTCGGCCTGTTCCAGGCTGATGCCCAATTCTTCCCGGCGTTGCTGTAGCCATTCGCCCCAAGGGCGTGCTGTGTCCTCGCTCACAGGACCCACTATACCTGGAGTAAGGGCAAATGTCAAGTTCTTTGGCCAGATGCACCCGCCAGAAGACCTGCGTTTGGTGGTAGAACGAGCATCAACGGCTTGGAAATTGGGGGAAGGGTCGCTTTGTGTTATACTGGAGGGGATACCAGCTGGTGAGGAGAGCAACGATGTCCAGTGAGCCACAGATCGATTTCTTGTACTGGGAAGAGTGTCCCTCTCATCCGGCGGCACGCAAGCTGCTGCAAGAGACAATGGCCGAGTTGGATCTGCAGGTGCCGGTCAACGAAATCGAGGTGTTGACCGACGAGGATGCTGAACGGCTGGCCTTTCCGGGGTCGCCTACGATCCGCGTGAACGGCGCGGATGTGGATCCGCGGGGGGCAGCGCACATGGGGACGGCGTTGACGTGCCGCGTGTATATTCTCGAGGGAGAGCGCTATTCCCCGCTGCCGTCAAAGGATATGATCCGCCAGGCGCTGATGGAGGCAGGTGGGTAAGGACTGCCAAGCCGCGGGCTGTGCGCGGACGGCAAGGTGCACGGTTGGTTGGTGAACGGCGAGGGATCCCCAAATGTGGAAAACGGGCCGGAGTCTTTTCCGGCCCGTTTTCGCTGGGTCGATAGGATGCTACTTCCACTTGATGGTGCAGCCCACGGGCGGCGTATCGGCCACGGGCGCCTCTTGGCCGGCCAGGACGGCATCGAGGGCATTGCGCAGGTAGGGCACTTGAGCTTGCGCTTCTTCATAGTTGTCGTCGGGCGCACCATGATAGCGCAGCTTCAGATCTGCGTCAAAGACAAAGATCTCGGGCGTGCGCTCCGCACTATAGGCGCGGGCCACTTCTTGGGTTTCATCGTGCAGATAAGGGAAGGGGAACCCTCTCTCCTTGGCCAGTTTCTGCATGCCTACAAAATCGTCGGCCGGGTACTTGACCGGGTCGTTGGCATTGATGCCCGCAAAGGCTACCCCCTGAGGGGCATAGTCGTTCGCTACGGCGATCAGCCGGTCGAGCCAGGCCAACACATAGGGGCAGTGGTTGCACATGAAGATGACCGCGGTCGCTTCCTTGTCTTCGGCTAGGGCGTCCAGCGAATAGCTCTTGCCATCCACACCAGGCAACTCGAACGGGATTGCCTCGTCTCCGATTTTTACGTTTGCCATTTTATCCTCCTAACATTTTGATAGTGGTGATTGTTACCTAAAGAGTTCTTTCAGTACCTGGGGCGCAAGATCGCCCCGGGTTTCTAGACTTGTGGGAAATACGATCATTTCAACACCGGCTAGCTTGGCCTGCAGCTCGGCGAGGAGCGACTCGCGGACCAGGACCAGGGCATGAGATGCTTGGCCAGCGGCCAGCCGGGACAGGACCGGGGCCAAGCCGTTGCTATGCCACAACTCCAATTTTCCGATTTCGTCCACAACCAATAGCTGGCACACGGGCTGGGTGGCGTCCAGGGCATTCTCCACCGCGTCAAGGGCCCAGTCCAGGGCCGCCGGATCAAAGGAGTACGGACCGATGCCTGGTCCGGCTAGATCGCGATCCGTCCGGGCCAGAACGCGACGCTGGTCGGTGAGAAGGTCCAGTCCCCAAATGCCGATCTTTTGGCCCCGCCTGTCTTTCAAAGCCGGAGCCAGCAAGCCACCGCAGACCAAGCCTTGGTGCCGTGCCAGATCGGTGACGCGTCCGGCGATGGTGGTCTTGCCCACGCCCACAGGCCCGGTCAGCAGGCCGATTCTGGATTTACTCACGCCTGTGGCTTCTCGACGCCTTGGAGCCACTCCTGGGGTACCAGGCAGATGAAGCGCAACACGTCCTCCCCGGTGTTCTGAAATTGGTGCATCTCCCCGCCGGGTACAAAAACCGTGGTGCCGTGGCCGACAGGGCGGTCGCCCTGCTCGGTCTTTACCACGCCTTCTCCGGACAGGATAAAGACTTCATGCTCCCACCAGTGGCTATGATGGGGGGAGCTGTGACCGGGCTGGACTTCGAAGACGCGCATATTGAAGAACGGCGCACCGTCGTCGGGTCCGATGACAACCCGCATGGTCACTCCCTCAATCTCGGCCTGGGTTTCAACATCTTGAAAGCCGCGTACTTGGATCATAGTTCCTCCGTTCTCTAGAGTTTTTAGGCTATGTGTCGGGCGTCGTGTGTCCATCCCGCCGCCAGCGGACGGTGTCTGCGAGCACGCGCCGGCCAATGCCCTGGTAGCTCGTTCGCCCGGTGATGACATCGATGAGATGCCGGACTGTGGTTGGATTGCGCAAGCCAACCCGAAAGCCGAATCGTGGCAGACGATAGTAGGTGTTGGCTGTCAGACCAGCGGTGGCCAGGCTGTGGCCGATCTCCCTCCAGATTTTTGATTCGTAGATCGACAAGTCATCCTGAACAATGGCCTCCGCCGCAAGGCGGGCACTGGCAATGGCGTAGCGAATCCCCTCACCGATGAGTGGGTCTACTAGTCCCGCAGCATCACCGACGAGTAGGCTGCGCCGGGTAGACAGCGGTTCCTGGGGATGGCGATTTCTGTTTCCCGGCCGGAGCCAGCCCGTCTCGCGCCAGAAGGGCCAGGGTGGGGCTTGGTAACAGGGCAACGGATGACCATGGAACGCTACCCCGTCCAGGGGAATGCCCATACGGGCCATCTCGCGCCCCAGAGCTGAAGGCAAGTCGACTTTTCCCGGCCGGACGCGCCCAATCCCTACCGATAGATGGTCCTTCTTGGGAAAGCTCCAGGCGTAGCCCCAGGGGATCACGCCAAAGGCAAACACGGCTCGGTTGCCAAACTTGGACCGTAGTTCGGGACGGCCGCTCAACTGCACCTCGGCTTCGAGGGAGCCGCCCAGTTGTCGGTTGCGGCGGAGCCCGAGTTGGCGCGCAACGCACGACGTGGCACCATCGGCACCAACCAGGTAACGGGCGGTAAGCTGTCGCCCACGCACAATGACCTTTACACTGTCGCGGTTCTCGGTCACGGCGGTTACGGGCGCCTGGGTCCACACCTCGACGCCGGCTTGGGCCAGCAGAAAGGCGTCGAAGCGACTGCGCATGACCATTGCTACCGGACGGTTGGGCAGTGAAACGTCGACGGCCAGTTGGCCGGGAAAGGTGAAACGCGCACGATCGGGAGCCGTTTCGATCAGGGCCTCAAAGTCAAAGGACAAGCGATCCAACACTGTACGGGGTATCGCCCCACCACATGCTTTGTAGCGCGGTAGCGAAGCCTTGTCCGCGACCAGCACGTCCAAGCCTGCTTGCGCTAGATAGTAGGCCGCCGCTGCCCCGCCAGCTCCTGCGCCGGCAACAATGACGTCAAGGTCGGTTCGTTCCATTCTCCTCCAAGTTTAATTGTAGGCTCATCTGGTGACGACGTCTGTAGCAAGCATCACGCCGGAGAGTAACCGCGTGTAGCTGACCGGACTCTCAGTCACGCGCTTTCCGGTGTTTGGACGAAGGTCAGGCCCTCCTCGTTGGCTTTGACGCGGATAGTGATGCCAGGGTCTGGTTCCGCGGTCAGGAGATAGTCGGCCAAGGGTTCGCGCAGATGGCGGCGGATGATGCGGCGCAAGGGCCGGGCGCCCCATTCAGGATGGTCGTTCTGAGCCAGCATCCAGCTGCGCGCACCTTCATCTACCTCGAGGCCGATGCCTCGCGCAGCCAGGAGCCCGACTTCCTTGTCGAGCATCAGGCCAAGGATCTGGCGCAATTGCTCCTGAGAGAGAGGGTGGAACAGGATGATTTCGTCCAGGCGATTCAAGAACTCGGGGCGAAAGGTGGATTTGACCAAGCGCATGACCCGGTCCCGGGCGTGGTCGCTGAGCACCGGCTCGTCCAAGTACTCAGACCCGAGGTTGCTGGTCATGATGATGACCGTTTCGCCAAAGCTCGTGGTGCGACCCTGGCCATCGGTCAGTCGCCCTTCCTCCATGACCTGCAGGAGGATGTCCAGTATGCGGGGATGGGCCTTTTCCACTTCGTCCAGGAGGACCACCGTGTAGGGTTTGTTGCGAACGGCATCGGTCAATTGGCCGCCGCTCTCATAGCCCACATAGCCCGGTGGGGCGCCGATGAGGCGGTTCACAGTGTGCTCCTGCTGGTACTCGCTCATGTCGAGCGTGACGGTCGCCTCTTCGTCGTCAAACAGAAACTCGGCCAACGCTTTGGCCAGTTCCGTCTTGCCCACACCGGTCGGCCCCAGGAAGAGGAACGAGCCGATGGGCCGGCGAGGATCTTTCAACCCGACGCGCGCCGTCTTGACGGCGCGGCTGACGGCGAGGACCGCCTCATCCTGTCCGATGATACGTCGGTGGAGGTGCTCGACCATGTGGGCGTAGCGGTTCCGCTCGCGATCGCCCAGCTTGGCGACTGGGATGCCAGTCATCAGGCTGGCGGCCAGCGTTACGTCCTCAGTGTCCAAGGTCGCGTCGGGCTTGGGCGCCAAGCCAAAGGCGGGACGGCTGCCCATGTGCAGCAGAGCGCAGGCCCGGTGCAGGAGCTGGAGGGCGCTTGCGGGCAAGACCGGTTGGGCTAGATAGCGGTGGGCCAACGTGGTGGCCACGTCCAGGGCTTCTTCAGTGATGGACAGGTCATAGTCAGCTTCGATGTGAGGCTTGTGGACGCGCAAGATGTTGACGGTTTCCTCATGCGTGGGCTCGGGGATGGTGAGCACGTGGCTGTGCTCGCGGACGGTGGTCGTTGAGGCCAAGCGCGCCTCATAGTCGGACTGGGTGGTGGTTCCGACGAGGCTACCAATCTGGCTGTCGAGGAAGGCGCGCTGCACGCTGGCTTGAGCTTGGGGGAACTCGGCGTGGAGCGCGCCGCCAAAGAAACGATGGATCTGGGGCAGAAAGAGGACGCCATTGGTTGCTTTGCGCCGCCCCGCCTGCACAGCCCGGCCGGCATCGGCCAGGAGGGCTGGCTCGGTGACTTCGACGACGACGTTGATGTCTTGCGGTCCCTGCCCCTCGGCGATGAGCAACGCCAGGCCCAGGAGCACAGAGCGTTTGCCCACGCCGGGCGGGCCGACCAGAATCACGTTGCGATCGTGGGCCAAGCTCAGCAGGCTGAAGAGATCGCGGAGCAGATCCTGGCGGAAGTAGACCGGCTGCAGCTGTCCATCGCGGGCCAGGGCCACCAGGTCGCGGGCGGTCGTCTGCCGGCTCAGGGCCGAATCGGCCAGCAGGGCGCTGAGGGCGCTGGGCGTGATCCCCTGTTGTTGGAGGAGTCCGGCGGTAGAAACGCCCGACTGGCACATTGCCGCTAGCGCATCCTCGGTACCCACCCAGATTTCGTCGCGGGCGCGGGCGATGGCCCGCCCCTCGTCGAGGACAACGAGCATCTCGTTGCCCAGCGGCACGGGTCGGCCGGCTTGGTCCAGAAAGTTAAAATCGACGTCAGCAGCGCGCCGGCCCCGGACCTGATCCTCGACCGTCCGGGTTAGCTTGGTCAGGTCAAACCCCCGTTCGGAGGCAAAGCGAGCCAGTACCTTGTGGGCTGCATAGGATGTGTCGTCTAGGAAGGTTAAAAGCAGGTGTTCGGGCATCATTACCGGCTGACGCAGGCCGCGCATGATAGCGGCGGCGCTGTTGAGCGCGCGGGTGAGTTCGTCGGATGGGATGTCTGGGTTCAAGGTTCCCATAGCAGGTTCTCCCCAAGGAGCTCGATCACGGTTTGGGCTGGACGCACCGCTGGATACGGCTTCTACAGCCTTGCGGTTTGAATTGTAGCACCGGGCCCGACCTTTGTCAAAGGTCTTGGGGGAACGAGGGGCGCGTCAGGGGACCCAGCGAAAGACTAGGTAGAAGCAGGTGTGGATGGTAAAAGCAGGGGCATCGGCGGTTCCCAGTCCCATGCCCACGATCCGGTCGCTGGGACTGCCGCCGATGCTGACGGAATAGGAGCCCAGCGTGTTGTACATAGGAAAGTTGACACCCCAATCCGGGGGCGGGCGATCTTCGATGGGCAGGTTCAGGCTGCCACCGGCCCAGCGGACGACCACCGGCTGGCCGACCACCCGGTTGCCGTTCTGGTCACGGACTTCGACATAAATGCTGTGTTTGCCGCCGGACTCTTTTTCATTCGACCAGCGGGCCTCCACCAGACGCCAGTGCGACTGTCCAGGGGCGACAGCCGCTCGTTCGACGCGGACCCCCAGCAGGTTTAGGCGGCCGTCCCACTGCAGGGCGGGAAGCGGCGAGCGGGGTTGGGGGGGTGCGGTGGGGGTTGCTGCCGCTTGGTGACGTGCAGGACGGGGGGTAGGCGTGAGCGTGGGCAGGGAGGTAGCCGTGGGGATTGGCGTGTCGGTCGGGACGGGGGTGAAGGTCGGCGTGGATGTCGGCGTGGATGTCGATGTCGGCGTTGGTGTGGAGGTTGAGGTGGGAAGGGCCGTAGCGGTAAAGGTCGGGCGCAAGGTGCCCGCCGGCCCGACGGTTGAGCTGCTCATGCTGGCCAGCATCTCGACCTGACCGGCGCCACCAGATACGTTGAGGGAGGCGTAGGCCAAGAGAGCGATCAACGTAAAGGCGACAACGGCTAGGCAAGCGACAACGATCTGCCAGAAGCGCGGCCTGTGGAGCAAGGGTACGGCTGGCTGGCGGATCATGGGTCGCAGTGCGCGGGAGGGGATGGTTGGTTGGCGGAGCACAAGCTGGGGCGTGCGTGGTGGCGTGGTGGGAACCGCGAGCGACGGCAGAGTTTGTTGCTCGGCGGTGACAGGCGCGGGTCCGGCGATGATGCTGGGGGCGGGCTGCGCTTCGCCCAATGCGGCAAGGCCCAACTCGGCGGGCCGGTTGGTTGGGTTGAGCGTCAGCACTTGGCGCAGGCAATAGGCCCGCCCCTGGGGTGTTTCGAGCACAGCGCTCAGCCAGAGCCATCCTTCCTCCGACCGGGGGTTGTGCCGCACAACCCGTGTCAGAAGCTCGCGGGCAGTGTGCTTGTACCCTGCCTTCGCTGCAGCAATGCCTTTGATGAGGAGCGAGCGATCCGCCGACATGTGTCTACCTTTGCCTGCCCGATTTCCGGATCAAGATGGCCAATGGGAGCATGGCTCCCACGACGGCGAGGGCCGTGACCATGAGCCGGGAAATCCAGGCTCCACTGGGTAGACCTCCCCACGTCTCGGGGCGGATCACGGCCAGCGCAAAGAGGATGTAAGCGAACATGCCACCAGTGATGGCTGCCAGGATCCAGCGCAATGCCGCACTGCGCTGCCGGCGCTGCCGGCGCAAAACGAACAATCCGCCCACGGCGACCAACAGTGTGGCGCCCGCTGCGAGTAGAAGATCGCCGCCATCGACGGGGCGCGTAGTCATGGGGGTCGCGGGTGACGGACCGGGGATGGGCGTGGCAGGCGGCGCTGCGGTAGGCTCCGGGGTGCGGGTGGGCGTGGCGGTGGGCCCGGTGGTTGGCGTGGGGGTAGGTGTGAGGGTTGTGGTCGGTTGCGGTTGTATGGTGAGCACCGGCTCCTGTGAGCGCCGCGCCCCTTCGCTTTCCGCCCGGAAGCGAATCTGCCCAGGGTCTGTCAGGGTGATGGCCGCCCCGGCCTGCCCATTGGCCGTGAGACCCAGATGCGGGGGAGCGTACGCGCCGGACTCGTATTCGGCATAGAACGTAACCTCGACTCCATCGGGAACGATGTGACCGTTGCGATCGAGGATGGGGCCGGCCTGCAGGCGCGCGGTCACCGGCGGCAAGGGAGCCATCCCGCTTGAGGGCTCGATGAGGGCCAAGGGAAGGAGCTGGTCGGGATCGGGCGCCAATTGACGTTGTAGATCGTAGTTGATGCCCTGTACATCCACGGGGGCTGCGCCGCCTGGCGCCAGCTCGGCAAAGAGCGCCCGCACACTGGCTTCGATAAATGGAATGGATTTGCTGTAGGCACCCAAGTAGAGGCTCAGTTTACTGATGTCGGTGGTATCCAAGTAGTAGGGGGCATTGAAGGCGATGACGATGATCTGGGACTGCTGGCGCGAGGCCGCGGTCAAGCTGTGGTTGAGGTAGCGTTTGACCGTGTCCGAGTTGGTGGCCTGATCGAGGTTGATGTCCTGCTGGGCGAATAGGATCCAATCAGCTTGGTCGAGAAGGGCGCCCACATCGTAGTCGACCTCTTCGCCGGTCAGATATTTCTGCAATTGGCCGAAGGGCAAGCTGGTGATATCGGCCGGGTCAATTTGGCCTGTACCTTGTGGGCCGTAGATGCGCAGGATGGCCTCCTCCACAGCGGTATGGCTCAGCAAGGGAAAGGGCGGGCACGATTCGGCGGCGCAGTCGCGAACTGGCCGGGCATCGGTAAAGATCAGGAGCTCTTCGCCCTGGTCGGGCGGGACAGGTATGGCGCTTGGGTCGGGATACAACAGGGTCAGTGCTTGATTGGCCACGCGCTGGGTGACCTCAATACCCAAGCCGCAGACCTGGAGGGCAGCTCCAGCATGGACCTGAACCGCTTCCAGATTTGGCTCGGGATAGAGCTTGAGTTTGCGCCAGAGGATGCGGGCGACTGATTCATCGACCTGAGTGGCAAAGGCGGGGTTGCTCTCGTATTCGGTACGGAAGAAGGAGATAGTATCACGGATGTTTGCGAATTGGGTTGCCCAATCGCCCTCTAGGTCGAACCGGGATAGCAGCAAGAGGTCATTGCCGGCCAGGAAGGCTTCTTTGGCCATGCGCCGGTGGGGAAAGGTGCTCAGGGTTGGGTCGAAATACTTGTGGACGGCCGGCAGGCCCAAACTGGTGGACACCATGAGACCGGTGCGGCGCCAGTCGACAAATTCCTCCAGGCTGAGCAGGGCATCCATGGCCCCGGGGTCAAAGGCCAGCGGGCCGGTGAATGGCTGAGTATCGCCCTGCTGGCTCTGGTAGCGGATCGGGGCGGACATGAGCGCGTCGGTCACGCCATCGTTGCTGGTGTCGCCGGTGATGGCCATGAAGGGAGCCAGCTCAAGCTGGCGGAGCTGATCGATCGACTTGTCGATGGTGACAACTTCTTGATCGGGGGGGCGGTCCGAACCGCCGTGACCCGGGAAATGCTTGGCTACGGTTGCGACGCGGCCACCGCTGCCCTGGTGTACCCCCTGGATGTATGCTCGTCCCATCTGGCTGACCCACCATGGGTCTCCGCCAAAGGACCGGGTACCGATGTCTGCTTGGCCGCTGGGCCGGGGTGTGTGCAGCACGTCCAGGCTGGGTCCCAGTAGGAGGTTGATGCCCATGGCTGCCAGTTCGAGGCCGGTAACCTGGCCCACAGCCCGGGCATTGTCGGGATCCCAAGTGGCCCCCATGGCCATGGCATTGGGCAGAGGAGTGGTACCCCCCGTGATCTGGGTGAAGGGGTAGCCATCGCCCTCGTGATCTACGGCGACAAAGAGGGGGATCCGGGCGCCGTCCCCCGTCATGGCCAGGGTTTGTAGGTTATTGGTCAGATCGGCCACTTGGCGCGGGGCGTCGGCGCGATTGTAGAAATTGGCGTTGCTGGCTAGCAGGACAATGCCACCGATGTGGTCCTGGCGGATCAGTTGGGCGATCTCTGATCCGGGCGTTAGATCATTGCCTGCAAAGGCCACCAGAAAAAGCTGGCCGACCCGCTCTTCGACGGTCATGGTGGAGAGGAGGGTCTGGACGCGAGCATCCAGCTCTGTGTCAGAATCCTGTGCATGAAGGACTGGCTGTGGAGAGAGCAATAAGGCCAACGCCAACAAGACAACGAGGCACCGGGCGAAAAGGTGTCTCGCCCGGCGAGGAGGCTCATGGTCGACACGCGCGGATCCGAGCCGGTTGCCCATAACAGATATATAATACCGCAAAACAGAAGAAAGGACAAGAACTGGAGGGAGAGCTTTGTTAGGCTTGGTCGTAGAACCCCCGCATCTGATTCAACTTGACGCGCGTGACCTCGCGCGCCATATTGATCGACTCGCTCAGGTAGCGAGCCAGGTCGCCTTGTTGGCTCTTGGTGTTGCTCTGATCGCGGTTCTTCCAGCTGACCAACACTTCTTTGATGCGGTAGCCCGCTCGATCGACAAGGAACAGGAATTCGACATCAAAGGCGGTGACTTTCCAACCGGTGGGCTTGTCCGCTTGGCGAAGGAATTCGAGATGGGGAAAGGTCTCCAGGGCGACTTGGCGGCGGCACAACTTGAAGCCGCATTGGGTGTCGGCAATGTCCGGTAGCAGAACCAGGCGGCGGAGGGTGAGAAACACTATGCTGCCCAGCTTTCTCAGGATCGAGGTGCCCTGGCGTACGGTCTGGCGCGAACCAATCACGACGTCGTAGCCTTGGTGGTACCAGGGCAGCAGTTTGTCCAACTCGTGGATGGACGTCGATTGGTCCATATCGGTGAACAGTACGACCTCGCCCCGGGCATGCTGGATGCCGGCCCAGACGGCGGCAGGCTTGCCGCCATGGGGAATGTCAAAGAGGGAGACGTTGTCCTTGCCCTGGAGGAACTGTTGGATTAGGGCTTTGCTGTTGTCGGTGGATTCATCATTGACGATAACGATTTCCCAGGGAAAAGCTTGGCTGCTGAGGAATTGGTACACCTCATCGAGCACGCCTATCTCCAGATTCCGCTCTTCGTTGTAACAAGGTATGATGATGGAAATGACGTTTTGTTTTTCAGTATGGGTCATAGGTTTGCTGGGCGCCGGGTGCCCGTCCTTTTGCCCCCTGGGTTGCGCATGACAGGCCTACGGAGTGGCCCACCCTGTACTCTGGCGGCAATGATACACCGAGCAGCCTACTTTGTCAACCGCGTCCGGCAGGGTCACCAAGGTCTTCTGGGGTGTGGAGATAGCCCAATTGGCGCAGTTCCTTGCGCAAACGGGACAGATCCTTCTTGCGCACCAAGGCGGTGGTTGGGGTGAGCACTCGATCGATCAGCGAACGCGTTTCGGGCAGGACGGACAGCTCTTTGAGGACACGTTCGCTCTTGACAGACAGCAAAGCCATTTCCTCCAACTCGACCTGGCCAAAGCGGCCGGCCCACATGCGCAGTTGGCCGGCGACGTTGGGGGGAACGGGACGTTCCCCCGCTTGTTGCAGAAAAGCCAGAATCTGCTCAACCCGAACGCCATGGGCCAAAGCCCGCCCCAAGCTGCCAACCGTCAGTCGATAGCGGTGCGGCACTGGATGGGAACCGGCGGGTTCGGTGAATCTTTCTAGCTGGAATTGCGTATAGAGACTGGTTGGTGGCGGCAACTCGATGTAAAAGTCTGGCTGGACGACAATGGGAGGCGAGTCTTCCGCGACGACTTGGCTGGACTCCAACCCGAGCAGACGCCTGCCAGCCGTGGTGATACGATAGATCGGGTCGGAGCGGTTTGTGCCGGCTCCTGTGGCAACGATGCCCAACCAATAGAGGGTTCCGCCCAGCATGTCGGCCAAGAGGGCGCCTTCAATGCGATCCCACGCGTCATAGCCGGACAGGTACTCACCGCTGGCAGCATCACGAATGTACCAGCTGTCATAGTCGCCGTCCGGTCGCTGAAAGTCGGGGTGAAACTCCTTGACGGCGGCGACAAAGGAATCTCGCGACCACCAGTCGTCCACGGGACAGCGGGCCAGCAGCGCCAGTACGGCATGGCGCGTGGCAACGGGATCGTTGTGCCAGGGCGTCTCGTGATCGCAGACCAAGCCGGGCACGCGACAGAGATCGTTCCAATCTGCATCGTCGCGCCAGCCCTCTTGCAGTGTGGCGAGCTGGAGAGGAAAAGGATCGGACAGCCAGCGCTTGACGGGAGAGGCGTTGAGCCGTAGATAGGCGCCCTCACGCGTGAGCCAACCAAAGCGGTCGACGATATGCTGTATGAAGGTCAGACGGCGGTCGCTGGCATCGCTCATCCGCCGCTGGAGAAACGCCAGGTCGTGCCTTGCCAGCCGGCCATCGGCATAGGACCGCACATCGCGGGTCTGTAGCAGCACCAGGTAGATGAACACGTCATGGACCAGTGCCTCGCCGGGACGGCGTTGGCCGGCCGCATGGCGCGACGGTGCGGGGACGGGGTCGATGGAGAAGGTGACCGGCTCGGCTTGCGGCGAGGGCAGCAGGCGGTGAAGATCCTCGGGGAGAAAGAAGAACTCCCCCGGTCCTCCCTGGTCCTCGTAAAAGGCACGAAAGATGAAGCCAGCGAACCATAGTTCTTCGGTCGCGTTGGCCGGGTCTTGCCACAGCGCTTCTCGCTCCAGCCGGCCCGGTCCAAAGGCGCGTATCTGGCCGAAGCGGCGGGCAAAGTGCGGGGCGCGCTGGCGCCCGCCGGCCGCCAGCAAGCTGTCCAGTGCAGAGCGGGCCTGAGGGCTGAGCCGTGAGAGAGCGGTCCGCACGGACAGCGGTTCGAGGAGAGCGGCGGCCAGTTGGTCGACCGCTTCATTCTGGCGGTTGGTGGTCAGCGTCTCGCCGCGGTTCTGAGCCAGGGCGCGCAACATGGCCATATCGTAGTCACTGAGACAGCGCTGGAGCTTGTCTGGGATCATCGAGTATTATCCGCATCAGGCGCCCGGTCCTGGCGCGATCGTTGTGCCATGGCGACATCGTCCGGTTCGATCGCCATGGCAGAGTGTTTGCCAGCCGTGGACTTTGCCTTGCCAAAAATGTTCGCTACGAGTATAATACCGCCCATGCGCGTTCGGGTCAAATTCGCTTCCCGTTTCGCCCGGCCCGTGGGCGTGTCAGGAGGTATGTTGTGATGAGCAAATCTACAAGTGCGCAGCTTTCCGAGAGTGCAGGTTTTCTGGGTGGTTTGTTACAGCAGATCCGGCTTGGCTGGCGGCTGTACAGAGACAGCCGCGTTCCCGGCTGGGTGAAGCTGATCCCTGTGGTCGGCGTGCTCTACTTTCTTTCGCCCATTGACTTGATCCCCGATCTAGCCCTGCCGGGCTTGGGCGAGGTCGATGATGTGGTGTTGCTTTTGCTTGCGCTCAAGATGTTCGTCGATCTGGCACCCCTCAGGATTGTACAGGAACACATGGAGGACTTGTTTGGCCGGCAGCGCGAACCGTCCTCGGACTCGTACATTGAAGTACCCTACGAAATTGTGAATGGGGACGAATAGCCGTTTGAGGAGAATTGTATGACCGAAACTCACTACCGTTTGCCCAATGAAGTGGCCAATCAGTTGCAGGTCTCACCGTCCACGTTGCGCCGCTGGTCCAACGAATTTTCTGATTTCCTGTCGGATACGGCGGGGCGCCCAGAGCTGGGCGATGGCGGCCGGACGTCGCACCGGCGCTATACCGACCAGGACCTGGAAACGCTGATGACCATCAAGGGCCTGCTGGCCGAAGGCCTGACCTACATTCAGGTCGGCAAGCGGTTGGAAGCGTTGCGCCTACGACAAAGCATGGCGGAGGCAGACGAAGATGAGGAAGGCGACTTGCGGGTCACCGTGCTAGGACCAGCAGAGCCAGACTCTGGTCGCCTGACGCCGGCAGTGACTGTCTTGGCTGATACCTTGCACACGGTAGCCGACGGGCAGCAGTTGTTGCTGGGCAGCCAACAGGCGAATCGTGATATGCTATCAGTCATTGTCCAGGACAATTTCAATCTCAAAGAGGAAAATACCCGGCTCCGGGATCGAATGCTAGACCTGGAGCGTGAACTGGCCGAGATACGGCGTCTCGAGGGCGTAGGTCGCCAAGATTTGGAGTCACGCCTGCACAAGCTTGAGGAGCAAGTGCGCCACCAGAGCCGGCAGTCAAACCGGGCACAGAAGTCTGAACGCCCGGGCTGTCTGGGTCAGTTGTTCGGCAGCTAGAGCTTTTCTAGATCAAAGAAGCCAGGCATACGATGCCTGGCTTCTTTTCTGTGCAGCCAAGGGGTGGCTAAGCGTTCCTCTCTCCGACCAAGTCGTATTCCATCGCCCCGGTGATGCGGGTCGACACGATCTCGCCCAGAGGCAGCTGGTCGGGAATCAGGACCAAGCCATCGATCTCGGGCGCATCGCGGTAGGAACGGCCAATACTCAGGTCGTCGCCCTGACCCTCGATTAGGACATCCAGTTGCCGTCCTATTTGGGCTTGGTTGATCTCTAGGGAAATCCGCTGTTGTAGCTCCATCAGCCGGTCGAGACGTTCTTCCTTGATCTCCTCGGGTACGGCGTGCGGTAGGGCGCCGGCGGGTGTTCCCTCCTCGGGGGAATAGAGGAACCCTCCAACCCGATCGAAGCGTATCTCCGCCACAAAGTCCAGCAGCGCTTGGAACTCGGCGTCGGTTTCCCCCGGGTAGCCGACGATGAAGGACGTGCGTAGCGCGATGTCGGGCATCGCCGCCCGGAGGCCGGTCACAAGTTTCAGGGTCCGCTCGACATTGGCCGGCCGTTTCATGCGCTGTAGGGTGTCGGGGTGGGCGTGCTGGAGGGGGAGGTCGAGGTAGTGGCAGATGCGCGCATCGCTGGCCATCGTCTCGATCAAGCGCGGGCTGATGTGGCCGGGATAGGCATACATCAAGCGTAGCCAGTGCAGTTCCCCAGCGGGTACCGCGTCGAGGATGGCTTCCACCAAAGCGGGCAAGCCATCGCGCTCCCCCCGGTCCCGGCCATATGCCGTGGTGTCCTGGGCGATCAAGATCAGCTCTTGAGCCCCTTGGCGGACCAATTGCACAGCGTCTTGGACTATGGCTGCCCTGGGCCGGCTTACAGCCGGACCTTTGATGAGGGGGATCGCGCAGAAAGCACAGGGAGCGCTACACCCATCCGCGATCTTGAGGTAGGCGGAGGCGCCCTGCCTGGCCACGCGGTAGGTGGCAGTGCTATCGTCCAGGAGGGGATCCCCCAAGCGGACAAGAGGGTGGCTCTGGCGCTGCTCGCCGCGCTGTTGAATCTCGGCGATAAAGGGAGCGATCTCGGCCCAGCGACGGGTGCCCAGCAGACCGTCGATGCCGGATACCTGTTCCAACAGGGCTTGCCCCCATCGTTGCGATAGGCACCCAGCGGCGATGAGTACTTGGCCTGCCTGTTTGTTGCGGGCCAGTTCGCGCAATTCCTCCAGTGACTCCTGCCGGGCGTCGGCCACAAACCCACAGGTGTTGACGATAAGGATTTGGGCTTGGTCGGGATCAGCGACGCCCCGATGGCCCTGGTACTTGAGCAAGCGGGCCATACCATGGGAATCGACCAGGTTTTTGGGACAGCCCAACGATTCAAGGTAGAAATTCACGTTTGTTTCCTATCTAGTCGGCTGCGGAAGATTATCTCCGGCAACCCGTTTGAGGGTGGAGTGTACCACCGGGCGGTCGAGTTGTCAAAGCTGTTGAGGGGCAAACCGGCATGTCCAGTGGTGGTAGCGAATCTTCCTGTTCACCCCTCGCATGCAGAGACGGTTGTCTTATGTGTGCGCCGGGGGTGCGTTGACGAGTGGCTGAGGCTCTGTTATAATGGGCCAGTCCCGTTGGGATAGAAAAACCCGATCAAGGAGGAGGACGCGGTGGGCGAGTGGTTAGAATCGTTGGTACCTTGGGGGACCGAGTTTTTGATACGCCTTCAGTCGTACACCCCTGACTGGATGGTCGCTATCTTTGCCGTACTGACCTTTATGGGCAACGAGGAGTTCTATTTATTCCTGTTGCCGGTGGTATACTGGGCCATCGATCGGGAGATTGGCATACGGCTGGGCTATCTGTCTCTCCTGTCAGCTTGGATCAACAGTGTGTTCAAGCACCTTTTTGCCATTCCCCGACCTGCCGCTCCCCAACTGGACATCCCCTACCCCGTCACGGATCCTTCGTTTCCCAGCGGACATGCCCAGGGCGCTGTCGTCAACTGGGCCTACCTGGCCTACCGTTTTCGCAATCGCATCTTCAGGGTTATATCGGTGATTATCATTTTGGGGATCGGACTGTCGCGCTTGGTTTTGGGGGTTCATTTTCCCCAGGACGTGCTGGGTGGCTGGATCATCGGCCTGGGGGTGCTGTTGGTCTACATTTGGCTGGAGGAGCCGGTGGGCCGTTGGATCGCAGATCAAAGAACTCCGGTCCAGGTTCTCCTGGCCGTTGGTGTGCCCTTGATCCTGATCTTTCTGCACCCCGCCGATCCGGAAGGACTGTACCCGGTGGCGGGCTCGGTCACGCCTATGAGCGCCCTAGCGGGTCTGGGTGTGGGTTTGATCATGGAGCGCGCCTGGGTGCGTTTCCGCGTAGAGGGTGAATGGTGGCGGCGGGTGTTACGTTTCCTGCTGGGCTTGGGGATTGTGGCGGCGCTCTACGTGGGCCCGCGCTTGATCCTGCCAGAAGAGATGGACCATGGGGTAGAGGTGATCACACGCATGGCGCGCTACGCGCTCGTCGGGTGGGCCGTCTCCTTTCTGGCGCCTTGGCTCTTTGTACGCCTACGGTTGGCTGGTCAGGAGGAAGACCAGGGGCGGTAGCCTGTTACGCTGCAGGGATCGGGCCGGATCTCACTCTGTAGTCAATGAGCCTGATGGAGGGGCTGGCGGCTGGTTGCCCAACGCCAGCGGACCGTCGCTCACATGCGGCGTACTAGATCGGGAGTGCTGGGCAGGACCATGTCGGCACCGGCGCGCTCTAGCTCTTCCCGTTCTCCAAATCCACACAGTACGCCCGCCGAACGGGCACCCGCCGCGCGGGCGGCCCAGATGTCTGCTTTGGTATCGCCCACCATCAAACAGCGCTCGACCGGTGCAGCCAGTTGATCGGCGGCGTGTTGCACCGGGCTGGGATGGGGCTTGATGCGCCACGTATCCTCGCGGCCAACGACGATGTGGATCAGACCGTTCAAATCCTGTTGCGTTAAAAAGATCTCTGCCTCTTGGCGGCTGCGGGTGGTGACGATGGCCAGGTGGTACCGCCGGCTCAGGTCGTGGAGGGTGTCGATCACGCCTTCTACGGGCCGGAAGTTCATGGGCGTATGCAGCCCCCGCATTCGCCGTAGTCGGTCCCCGATGTCGAACATTGTATCATCCAACCCCACGCGATCTAGCAGGGCCAAGATGCTGTTGGCCGGTCCCTCCAAGCTCATGATAATGCGGCGTGCGATCTGGTGCGTGTTCCGCCGGGGGAAGAGCCAGGCAAGGGGACCCAGCGTGCGGGCAAGTGTATCGACTGCCGCGTCGTCGGTTTCGATCAGGGTACCGTCCAGATCGAAAAGGATGGCATCGATCTCACCGGGATAGACTTCGCCCTCCACCTCCGGTACGGGAGGAAAGGGGGCCTCATCCTTCAATTTGGCATAGACGTACGTGAGCAGGACCCGTACCGTGCCGATGACCGGAGCGGCGAGGAGAACGCCCAATGCGCCAGCGAGCAAGCCCCCAGCCAGAGCGCCGATAAAGATGATGACGGGGTGCAGCTGCATTCGCCGCCCCATGATGCGTGGGACGAGGTAGGCGTTTTCCGTCTGCTGGATAAAGAGATAGATGGCCAGCACCAGTACGCCGAACCAAAAATTGCTGAGCGGCAGATAGGTCGATCCCAAAAAGAAGGCGATGAGAAGCGCCGGAATCGTGGCCAGTACGGGGCCAAAAGTCGGGAGAACCTCCAACAGTCCAGCGAGCAGCGCCATCAGCGCCGCATTGGGTAGGCCAATGGCGGTCATGGTGATCCAGACCATGAGACCTACAATGAGGCCGAGTACTACCTGGCCCCGGAAGAAGGCTTTCCATACCAAATTGATCTCTTCGTACAGACGCCGCAGTTCTTCTGTGTAGCCTGGCGGAGCGAGGCGATCCAAGGTTGTGCGCAGACGGTCGGCGTCCTTGACCAAGTAGAAAGAGATGATCAGAATGGAGATCACCCACAGCAGGCTGGAAGCTACATTGAACAGCAGGTTGATGGTCTGGCTGGCAAAGGGCTGGAGCAAGTCTTGGATAGCCGTCTGCAGATCATCTATCCCTACCACCTCCTGCAGGCTAAAGCGAAAGTTGAGGATGACGATAGGTTGGGACAGAATCTCGCCAATGTCTGCAATCAGTTGCTGGAGGTTGAGGTTGAGACGGGTGATCTGGTTGACGACATACGGCACCACGGTGGCCGGGACAACGCTAAAGACCAGCAGCAAGATCAAAAACACCAAGATCACAGCGACGAGGCGCGGCATCTTTGACCGTCGCTGTATGGAGTCAGCCAGTGGTTTGAGGATATAGGCCAGGACGAACGCGAGAATGACGGGCGGCAGGAGTGTTCGAAAGATGTAGAGGGTGAGAAGCAGGACGATAATGAGGCCGACGACGACCAGGCGCTTGGTTGTACGGCTCCACTCGGTTGAAACCATAGACCCTCAACCGTCGACCCCGGGGCCCATCGTCGCTGGGTAAACCCCGGGCAGGGAGTGTTCGGTTATTGAACCAATCCCAATTGCTCCGGTGGCCAGTACGAGATCCAGGCCCGTCCGACAATGTTGTCAATGGGCACTGGGCCGAAATTGCGCGAGTCGTTCGAGTGACTCCGATTGTCACCCATCACGAACACATGCAGAGGTGGGACGACGATGCGGGTATCGCGTCCGGAGGTGATGTCCCGGTCCAGAAATGGCTCATCCAGTAGTTCGTCGTTGATGTAAATGTGCCCGTCACGTACTTCGACGGTCTCGCCCGGCAAGCCGATGATCCGCTTGATCAGCAACTCGTCGCCTTGATCGGGAAGCCTGAGCACCACGACGTCGAAGCGTTCCGGACCATGAAACCGGTAGGAGATCTTTTCAACGACCAAACGCTGATTGGTGTGGAGGTTGGGTTCCATGCTCATACCTTCGACGCGCGTCGCCTGCCCGATAAAGACATTGATTAGCAGGGCAATGAGCAGGGCCGGCAGGATGGTCTCCAGAATCTCGCGCAGAGCCTGGAGGATTCTGCGGCCGGGGCCGGGATGGGATGGCGTAGGAACTTGTTGCTCTGGTATTGGGTTGAAATGATCGTCCATGGAACTGAACTACCTTGCTAGGTGGGGGTATCAGGCGAGTTCGCCTGGTACCCCCGACCAGTTTGTTGGCCTCAGCGGCGCGGTGGGCGCCGGCGCGAATCTGACCCACCAGAGCGGGAACCGCGGGATGATCCTCCGCGCCGGTTGCCGCTACCTTTGCGATCCCGGTCGCGAGCTTCTTGCGCGGTCCAACCTTCAAGAACCGCTTGCCGTGACAGCTTGATCTTGCCTGTCTCGGGCTCGATGTCAATGACCATGACCATTACTTCGTCGCCGACGCGAACTACGTCTTCCGTAGAAGGAACACGGTAGTCGGCCAGCTGGGAGATGTGGCATAACCCATCTACCCCAGGCAGAATCTCGATAAAGGCACCATAGTTTTCGGTGCGCACGACCTTGCCCAAGTAGACCTTGCCGATTTCGGCTTCTTCGGTGAGAGCCTCGATCATTTCTGTCGCTTTTTTGGCCCCGGGCCCCTCGACGGCGGCGATATAGACGGTCCCATCG